>NZ_JBVHLU010000013.1:0-159388 GCF_055558835.1 Embleya sp. NPDC025285 | reverse complement strand
TCGCCCTCGACGAACTGACCGCCGACGTCCTGCGCCAGACCCGCCCGGCGGCCGAACGGGCGGGCGTACGAGTCGACGCGAACCTGGCCGGCGGCGTGGTCTCCGGCGACCCCCTGCTGCTGCGCCAGTTGGTCACCAACCTGGTCGAGAACGCGGTACGTCACAACCACCCGGGCGGCTTCGTCACGGTCGGCGTCTCGGCCGGCTCCCTCCGCGTCCGCAACACCGGCCCGGTCATCCCCGCCGACCGCATCCCCGAACTCTACGAACCCTTCCGCCGCTTCCGCCCCAACCGCACGGGCTCCGCCAAGGGCTCCGGCCTGGGCCTGTCCATAGTCCAAGCCATAGTCCACGCCCACGCAGCCCGCATAACCACCACCGCCAACCACCACGGCGGCCTCACCATAGCCATAACCCTCCCCAAAACACCCCACCCGACAACGGCCGCGCAGACGGTGTCCGGCCCCACTGTGGTCACCGAACACCCGGTGTCGTGGCGAGTGCGAAACCCGCACACCGACTGCGCGAACCGCGCGCGCCCCTCCGAGGCCGAGCCGACTCGGTCTCCATGAAACGCGCCGCAGTTCGCACCACCACCACCACCCGACGCATCCGGAGGTTGCCCATGGCCATGCCCCTGCTCCTGACCCGCCGCTTTGCGACCCCCGCCGGCCGCCCACGCCTGCTGCCGGACCACCACTACGATCCGGACTTGTGCGCCAACGTGGTCGCCGACGGCACCCTGCTCGTCCACGCAGCGGACGCGAACCTGGTTGCGGACTACACCTCCACCCAGGAGCCGTCCGGGCTCAAGGCAGACGACTGACACCCACCCGATCGTCGACTACGTCGGCATCAACCCTCACGACCTGCACCGCCCCGCCCACCAAACCCTGTTCACCACCCTCAACGCCCTGCGCGAGAACGGCCGCGCCATCGACGCGGTGACCGGGACGTTGCCGGCTGCACGGACGGTTGCCGGGCCCATGGCCGGGCCGGCGGTCGGCAACCCCCGTACCGGCAGGGCCCCGAGGGCTTCGACCCAGCGCTGGAGGACTGTGCCCCGGCCCATGAACACGATGCGCGCGCCGCGCGGCGTGAGGTACCGAGGAACTCGCCGGGCACCGGTCACGCCGGCGGGGTCAGTGCCGCCGCTCCGAAAGAGACGTCGAACCGATCGCACCAGATGGAGACGCTCGTGTAGCGGGCAAGGTCGAGGTCGGCGGGCAGGGTGTAGTTCTGGTTGCCCTTGTTGCCCTTGAGTTCGCCGAGGTTCACATGGGTGCCGTCGTCGAACACCCGCCAGCCGTCCTTGCCCGGCTTGACCGGTGCGTCGGTCAGCCACACCCGCAGGGCCGGTCCGTTGCTGGTGTCGAGATCCTCCAGACGCAAAATGCGCGAGCCGTCGGCGAGGCGCACGATCCGCGCACTGCCCGATGTGGCGTGTTCGTGGCTGATGAACTCACCGGTGGCGAGCGTGCCCGGCCCGGCGGGGGCAGCGGAGGTGACCGGAGCCGATGCGGTCGATCCGGCCGAGGACGCCGGCAGCCCGACCTGAACGGGCGGCGCCGCCGCGACCGGCGGCAGCGTCTCGTCGACCGTGTCGTCCACCCACAACTTCCACGGCTGGAACCAGTACAACCCGAACCCGACCGCGACCGCTCCCGCGATTAACAGCCCCGACACCCACGGCTTGGCCAACACCCGCAACACTCGCGTCATGGCTGATCCCCCGACGTTCGAAGTCCGACAGCGACACCGAACAGTCAAGCGGAGGAACCGACTCGCACGGAGCCCTCCACATCTTTCCGAACTCTTACGAACCCACCTCCCATGCGGCACTTCCGGCCGGCGGCTATCCCGGATGCACCGAGACGGACATCGCAAGGGTGAGCCATAGCCGAACCCTGAGTTCAGTTCCCGGCGAACCCTGGACGCCATTCTCGACACGACGTCGCCGGGGAGGACGGTGTGCCGCGTGAGCCTGCGCCGTGATCGGGTCCGCTCCGAACGGCCGCCAGTGACCTTTCCGGTGCTCACGAACAAGAGCGGGACGACACCGCACGACCGCGCGGGCAGAACACGAGGTCCGATTCCCGCCGGCGACGCGGTGCCTTCCTCGGCATGGTGACCTGAGCGCCGGCCTGGTGCCCGGCAGCCGTCATCACCTCGTTGCCGACCGGTGCGTCCCTCCCGGCCGGCCTCGGCTTGGGGAATTCTTGGCCGCACCGACGCGATGAAATATCGAAGCTCGGCCCCTGCTGCCGGGAACGTGCGGACCGACGTGAGTTGGGAGAGTCGTCATCATCGAGAATCTGGGAAGCGGTTGGCCGGCCCCACCGTATTACGTGGCAATTCTGAGCACCGTCCTGTCCGGAGAGGACTCGGAGAATTACACGCGATCCGAAGCGAGGATGCTCGAACTCGCGGAGAAACAACCGGGCTACCTGGGACGGGAGTCGGCCCGCACCGCCGACGGTCGCGACTTGACCCTCGTGTACTACGCGGACGAGGAGTCGCTGAAAGCCTGGCGTGACAATGCTGAGCACCGACACGCCCAGCGGCTGGGACGAGAGCGCTGGTACGCCTCCTACGAGGTGCGTGTCGCTCGGGTGGAGCGCAGTTACCGGTTCGAAGCCCCAGCCCCAGCCCCAGCCCCACCCGCAGCCCCGGCCCCGACCCCCGGCACCGTGGCGCGGCCCGCCCGCTCGTCCGGTGGGGAGGCGGAGGCGGATCGACCGGGCGCCGGGCGGCCGAACGGGACGTCGTAGCCCGGGAGTCGGAGCAGGATCCGGTTCGGCAGGGGGCCGGGGAATGATCGCGTCATGTCGGACTTGGTCGGGTGGGTACCGCGCGCTCGATGGTGGACGAACAGATCGTGGTGCTCGGCGACGAACGCGCCGGGCCGCGTCCGGGTCGGATGTCGGCAACCGTGCCGGGCACGGTGCACGCGACCCGGCCCGCGCCCCGGGTCCATCCGCCTCGCCGGCATCCGCCCCCGGGGCCCTCAATCATCGGGGGTGAGGCTCGGTCATAGGGATAGCGGTAGATCCGGCCACTTCGGGTGGCAACGTACGGATTTACGCCAAACCTCACCCGTGTATCCATACGGCTGCAGAGCTATGGGTGGGGTGCCTAGAGTGAACGTGCTTGACGTCGTATCGGTTGTTTCGTACCGAGACGCACCCATCGAGCCGGGGGGCTTGCGATGAGGGACAACGGTAGGCCGGTGCTGGGGTCGGAACCGTTTCAGGGGCCGCCGGCCCGGGCGATCCGGCGTGACGACGGTTCGTACGATGTGGACCGGCCCGATCCGGTCGCCGACGCCTACACCCTGGCCCGCCCGGCCGAGAACGGCGGTGGCGAGACCATCGAGCAGCACATGGACATCGCGTCGTCGACCCTGCCGAAGGGCGTCGACGCCAAGGACGCGGCGCGATACGCGGTCCTGGTCACAGACACGGACGACTGAGGGCGACAGCTCCGGGCAAGCCATCCGCCCCTGCGGCTCGGACCGCGACGATGCGGACGGCGGACCCCGACTGTCGCGCCGGCAGCGGATCGGGCGCATGCAGACGGGCCCGCGCCACCAGGACCGCAACTCGCCGAGTGAGAGGTGAAGACATGTACGCCTACCACCTGATCTACGACATCCCCACCACCAACCCCAGGCAATACCGGGTCCTGGTTGCCTGGAAGAACGTGTACGGGTCCCGCTTCGGCGGCAACCCCACCCAGCCCACCGTTCTGAACGGGTCGGGGCAACTCGTCATTCCCGGAGGCTCCGTCACCGCAGCCGACGTGATCACCGCGGGTCGGATCGAGTTCTTCGAGGAGACCGGCATCGACCTCAGGCAGGACGTCGTGCGTCAACAGATGAAGACCGTCGGCAACGCCTGGTCGCGCGTGCTGGACCAGCAGAACGGCGCCCACTGCGTCTACCAGGAGGTCCAGGACGTCGAGTTCGTCGAGAGGGCCTGCAACACCAACATCCAGGCGCAGGTCCCGCAGGACCAGGAACTCTATTCCGCGCGGGCCTACGACGCCTCGGGCGTCGGCCGACTCTTCGGCGCCGTTCCCTTGGCCGACCTCACCACCGGGTGGCGGGGCACCCAGTACAACACCCTCGACACCAACAGCCAGGCAGTGGCCAGGAGGAAGTCCCAAGCCCCGGGAGACTGGTACGTGACGGCGGTCCAGGGCCTGCAATTCGCACCCTAGCGCCGGGTTCCGCTTTGGGCGGTAGGTGGTGGTCGAACAGTCGGGGGACCCGGCCGATGGTGTGAGCGTGCGCTGCGGGGTTGAAGAGCGTTTCGTATTCGGCCGGGAGGACGTCTACGCGCTGGACGCCGCCACCGGTGCGGGCCCGGTGCGGATCACGCGCGTGGGTCGGGCGTGGGCGGGTCGGTCGGCGGTTCCGCGGATCCGTCCTCGCGGCCCGGGCGCGCCGGGTGTTCGTGACGCCGCCGCAGGTCGCCCGGGGTGGTGCCGTGCCAGCGGTGGACGGCGCGGCGCAGGGCACGCGCGTCGCTGAAGCGCGCGCGGGCCGCGATCGTTCGCATGGGGATGTCGCTGTCGCGGATGAGGTCCATGGCGAGTTCCACGCGCACCGCTTCCACTTCGTCGCGCCACGTGGTGCCGAGCTCGCCGAGTCGGCGTTGCAGCGTCCGCGGGCTGAGTGCCAACCGCCGGGCGATCGAGGCCAGGGACAGGTCGGGGTCGTGGAAGGTCGCGCGGAGCGTGATGCGGAAGGTGCCGTGCCAGTCGAGGACCGGCTTGGCCGATGCGATGGTCATGTCCGCGTGGCTGCGCAGGACATCCTGTAGGCCCGGCTGGGTTTGCGGCATCGGGGCGTGCGCGTCCTCGGCGAGGTAGGTGATCGAGTTGACCTGGGCGCCGAACTCGATGTTCCGGGTGCCCAGGAGATCGGTCAGCGGCCCGAGCGTGTTCGGCGGTCGGTGTCGGAAGGAGACGCGCACCGGGACGACGGGACGCCGCAGCCCCTCGGTTGCCCGGCGGTTGATCAACGGCAGGACGAACTGCTCGACGGCGGCGACCACATCGGGTTCGGCGGGGCCGGTGGAGTGCGTCACGGTGAACAGGCGGCCGTCGTCGGTCACGTGCAGCTTCTCCGTGCTCGGATCCCCGATGACCGTGACGTAGCCGCAGCCGGTGCGAAGCGATTCCGCGAGTGTCTCGCCGGATGTGAGCAGGTAGTCCCACACGCCGAAGGTACCCATCGGGGCCAGTTGCACGGCGTGCATGCCGGCGTGCACCGCGGGGCGTCCGAGGACGATCTGTTCCCACAGCAGGAGTGCGGTGGGTGTGGACACCCGAGCGAACTCGTCGGCCAGGACGGTGTCGCCGACGTCGGGTAGTCGTATCAGCCTGGCCGGATCCATCCCCGCCTGGCGCGCGGCGTCGACCATGAAGCGCCCCATGCGGGCGGAGACGGTTCCGTTGAGCACAGTGTCCGAGGCTAGATCACGATCGGTCCCGCGTCGATGGTGGCCGTCTCGTTGGCATGTGCCGTCCCTTCGGTGGCATGCCGGGTCCCTCGTCCGGTCGGGGTGGCGACCATACGGTCGAAGAGTCACAGAACGAGCCGCGGCGAACCGCGGTCGGCCCGCAACGGTGCCGCCCGACGGGACGTGCCGCGTACCTTCCCGAGCGAAACGGAACCCTGTTGTGAACGACCCCACCACGCGCATCGCGAAGCTCTTCGCGCGCTGCGAAAGCCTGCGCGGCACGTCGTACGACTCGACGCCGCCGTCGGCCCCGCGCGCCGACACGCACCGCACGGCCGGCGTGCGGTGAGCCGTTGTGCGAGCGGCCTGGTACGAGCGCCACGGTCCGGCCCGCGATGTCCTGATCCTCGGCGAGTTGCCGACACCGTTCCCCGCGCCGGGCGAGGTCCGGGTCCGGGTCGCCGTCTCCGCAGTGCATCGGTGCGACACCCGCAAGCGGCAGGGGACGCCGAAGTCGGTCATGCGGTTTCCCCGGGTCGTCCCCCACGACGACGGCGCGGGAGTCATCGACGCGGTGGGGCGGGGTGTCGACGCGCGCCGGCTGGGGGAGCGCGTCTGGGTCTACCTCGCGCAGTCCTACCGGCCGTTCGGCACCGCCGCCGAGTACACCGTTGTGCCCGACCAGCAGGCTGTTCCGCTGCCGGCGGGGATCCCGTTCGACCAGGCGGCGGGGTTGGGCAGGCCGGGCATCACCGGTCACCGGGCGATCCTCGGTGACGGGACGGTGACCGGGCAGACGGTCGTGGTCACCGGTGCGCTGGGCTCGGTCGGCCGCAGCTCCCTCGCGGTGGGCCGGCGCGCGGGGGCCACGGTGGTCGCGGCGGTGCGCCAGGGGGCCCAGGTCGCCCGGGCGTTGGCTGCGGGGGCGCATCACGCCGTCGACCTGACGTCCGGTCAGGTCGCCCGACGGATCCGCGAGTTGGCGCCGGACGGCGTCCACCGCGTCGCCGATTGCGCGTTCACCGACAACCTCGCGACGTGGTTGGAGACGCTCGCGTACGGCGGGACCATCGCGACCTATGCGAGCGGCCGCAGCCCGGCCCCGGTGCCGTTCCGGTTGCTTGCGGTCAAGAACGTCACCGTGCACTTCCTGGGCAACGACGATTTCCCGGACCACGCCAACCACGCCGCCGCGGTGGAGCTCACCGCCGCACTGTGCGCGGGGGACCTGTGCTTTCCCGACGTCCGGCGCTTCGCCCTCGACGACATCGTCCAGGCCCACGAGGCCGCCGAACACCCCGCGACCCGAGGCCGCGTCGTCGTCACACCGTAGGCGGCCATCCCCGGGAACAGATTTCCCATTCTAATGGGTAGAGACTACTGTGAGCATTAGGTAGGCTCTTTCCGATCGCCTCCACCCATCACCATCCGAGGAGCAAGGACGAGATGAGCACCATCAAGGCACTGCAGACCGGCCACGTCGGCCTCAACGTCACCGACCTCGACCGTTCCGTGTCGTTCTACAAAGCCGTGTTCGGGTTCGACGTCGCGGCCGAGGGCAAGGAGGCCGACCGCCGGTTCGCCTTCCTGGGCCGCGACGGGAAGCTGCTGGTCACCCTGTGGCAGCAGAGCGAGGGGGCGTTCCCGGCCGACCGGGCCGGCCTGCACCACCTGTCGTTCCAGGTCGAGACCATCGACGAGGTGAAGGCCGTCGAGCAGATCCTGCGCGGCCTCGACGCGCAGTTCGCGTACGACGGCGTGGTACCGCACGGCGAGAACGGCACGTCGGGCGGCATCTTCTTCACCGACCCGGACGGCATTCGTCTGGAGATCTACGCCCCGACCGGCGCCGACCCGTCCGACGCGCCCACCGAGGGCGCGCCGACCTGCGGCTTCTTCTAAACCCGCGCGGCGGTCGCGCCGCAACAGCCAACCGCAACACCGATTCGGGAGGAACGCCGTGGCAACCCATTACGAACCCGGAGAGATCGCCGTCCAAGAGCGCGCCGGTCTGACCCGTCAGGCATCACACGCGCTGGCCGGAATCGGCGACACGATCCCACCGGTCGCCGCGGCGTTCCTCGCCGACCAACCCGTGATCATCGTCGGCGGCACGGACCGCGAGGGACGCATCTGGGCGACGCAACTGACCGGCGCCCCGGGATTCCTGCGGGTTCCCCACCCGGGCACCCTGATCGTGGACGCGCTGCCGATCCCCGAGGACCCGCTGGCCGAACTGCTCTCCGGCCCGGCTCGGGTCGGCATGATCGCCATCGAGCCCGCGACCCGCCGTCGCATGCGGGTCAACGGGCACTCCACCCCGGCGGACGGCGGGCTGAGGGTCGACTTGGACCAGGTCATCGCCAACTGTCCCAAATACATCCAAAGGCGCGACGCCCGAATCGTCGACACCCCCGGCGGCGCGACACGCGCGCGTGCGGTCCGCCGGGGCACCGCGCTCACCACCGGGCAGCAGGACATCGTCCGCGCCACCGACACCTTCTTCGTCGCCACGTCCGATGGGTCCGGCAACGCGGACGCCTCGCACCGCGGCGGGAATCCGGGTTTCGTCCAAGTACTGTCGCCGACCCTGCTGCGCTGGCCCGACTACCTCGGCAACGCCATGTTCCTCACACTCGGCAACCTCGAATCCCACCCGGCCGCCGGCCTGTTCGTCCCCGGCTGGGACAACGGTTCGTCGCTGCACCTGTCCGGTACGGCACGCACCGTCTGGGACACGGACGAGATCGCCGCCGTCCCGGGCGCCCAGCGCCTCGTCGAGTTCACCGTGCACGACGTGGTCGAGATCGCCGATGCCGTGCGGCTGCGCTGGAGCGCCCCGGAGTACTCGCGTTTCAATCCCCCTGTCGCCTGACCCTGTAAGGGAGTTCGCCCATGCGTATCACCGTGGACATGACGGTGTGCGAGAGCCATGGCCAATGCGTCTTCGCCGCACCGGACGTGTTCGCCTTCGACGACGACGACTACCTCGTCTACGACGCGGAACCCCCCGCCGCCCTGGCCGAGCACGTCCGCACCGCCGCCTCGATGTGCCCGGTCCGCGCCATCACCATCACCGAGGACAGCGCATGAGGCGCATCGTGATCGTGGGCGCGTCACTGGCGGGCCTGCGCGCCGCACAGGCGCTGCGCGCCGAAGGGTTTCGCGGCACTCTGACCCTTGTCGGCGCCGAGCCCCATCTCCCCTACGACCGGCCGCCGTTGTCCAAGCGGCAACTGACCGATGCGGCGCGGCCCGAGGACGGCGACCTGCCGATCCCGCCCGACCTCGACGCGACCTGGCTGCTCGGCACCCCGGCCGAGGCCCTCGATCCGGTGGCCCGCACGGTCCGACTGGCCGACGGTCGCGAACTCGACTACGACGGACTGGTCATCGCCACCGGTGCCGCCGCTCGGACCCATCCGGCCGGCCACGTCCCCGACGGGGTCCACACCCTGCGCGGACGCGACGACGCGACGGCACTGCGGACCGAACTGCGTGCGGGCCGGCGGATCACCGTGGTCGGCGGCGGCTTCCTGGGCAGCGAGATCGCCGCGGCCGCCCGCGGTCGCGGGCTCGACGTCACCCTGGTGGTGTCGACCGCCCAGCCGTTGGCCCGCCTGGTGGGGGAGCAGGTCGGCGCCTACGTTGCCGAGTTGCACCGAGGCGCCGGAATCGCCCTGGTGACCCATCGGACCGCGCTGGGCTTCACCGGGAATCCCGCCCTGACCCAGGTCGTCCTCTCGGACGGCGACACCATCGACGGCGACCTCGCCGTCCTCGCCCTGGGCGCCGAGCCCAACACCGGGTGGCTCGCCGGATCGGGCCTGCTGGTGGCCGGGGGCGTGGCATGCGACCCGTGCCTGCGGGTGCTGCACGAAAACGGTGCGTCGCTGCCGAACGTGGTCGCGGCGGGCGACGTCGCGATGTGGCCGCACCCACTCGCCGACGGCGCGTCGATCGCGCTCGGCCACTGGAGCAACGCCGCCGAACAAGCCGCGGCGGCCGCGCGCACCCTGCTCCGCCGCGACGACGCCCGGCCGTTCACCGCGGTGCCGTCCTTCTGGTCCGACCTGCACGGGTCCACGCTGCGCGCCGTCGGCCTGCCGGCCCTCGCCGACGAGCACCGAGTCGCTCGGTACGACCTCCTCGGCCGCAAGCTGGAGGTCACGTACCACCGCGCGGGGCACCTCGTCGGCGCGGTGACGGTCGGCCGTCCCGGCCGACTCGCCGCGTACCGCCGCATCCTGACCGAAGAACTGCTCCAGGCAGCCTGAGCACGAGCCCTTCCCGGCCGACCGGCGCTCTCGGCACAGGCATACCGCCATGCTCCATGCCGATGCGCGGGGGTGCCCATCCGCCGGGCGGTCACGGTCACGGTCCTATGCCCGTGCCGTGGTTCCCGTTGCTCGCGGCGATGTCACCGACCGGCCGCGTGTTCACGGACCGGGGACGGCGCGTACCCCGTGTGGGTGGGCCGTTGCTCGGCCGAGGAGGTGGTCGGCGTCGTAGTGCTCGGGGAGCGGATGCCCACCCTGCTGCCATAGAAGGCCGACGTCCGAGCGGCCGGAGGGGGCGATGTACATCCGGCGAGGTGTCCCGTCGCCGCGGCGGCCCTCCGGTTGCGAGTGTGGGCATGGTCGGTCGGTCGGCCCGGAAGAACCGCTCCACCAACGACATGTGGTTGCCACCGGCGTGGGCGGCGACCGCCTCGATGTCGGCGGGTTCGGTGTCGAAGCCGCCCGACCGCTCGACCACCGAGCGGGCCAGGCTCCATGAGGCGAGGGAGGGTTCGTCCGACGGACGTCCGCTTCGTGCCGCGGTTCGGCGGATGGCGCAGCGGGTGGCGAGTGCGCGGAGTCCGGGTGGGGTGCGTGCGCCGAAGGGGAGGCCGGGTCCGAGCCCGGCATCGCGTCGGGTCCGTGTGTCGGGTGCGTTGTCGGGGCGGCCGGTTAGTGTGCGCGGCCGGCAGCGGTGTGCGGACTGCGGCACCTGGGCCTGATGAACAGCCCGACCCAGAACGACATCGCCGCCGCCGTCGCCGGCGCGCCCGTACTCGCTCGACTGACCTCCCTCGACCTGTCGATGGGAACTCTCGACGACACCGGCGTCCAGGCCCTGCTCGACGGACAACCCCTCACCCACCTGCGGTCACTGTCCCTACGCCACCACTACATCGGCGACACCATGCAACAACGGCTGAGCGAGCACCTGGAACCCGCGGGCGTCGCGGTCGACCTGTCCGATCCCCGGGAACGCACGGTTTGGACCGACCCCGTGGAACACCACGAGCGGAGCGTCCTGAACGGCGAGGACGGTCGGTACATCGAAGTCTCGGAGTAGACCCGCCCGGATCCCACCCGACCACCGCGAGGTCGCGCGTCTTGTACCCCGTCCACCGACGCCCCGACGCCCCGACGCGTTCGCACGCGTGGTTCGGCGGCGCCAGGTGAAGGGGCCTGTTCCCTGAACCGAGGTTCTGTGGCCGACGCTTGAGCGCGGCCGGCATCGTGCGGCTTCGGGACCCGCGGCGCAACTCCCCTGGCACATCGGCGAGACCGGACCTGGCTCACCGACATCTCGTCCGCCGCGACCGTCGGGCGAATCACCCGACGACGCGGTCACTCAACGCGACCGCTTGCGCACCGCGCGGCCGTCCGGCCCGACTCCGCCGGGCCGCATCGCGTCGACGACGGACCACTCCGTGTCCCTCTTGCGCCGCGGGCGCGGGCCGCGCGTCCCTTCCCTGCCTCCGAATCCACGATCGGTGGCGCACGTCACACGACGGCGCTGTCACAGGCACCGGAACGGCGGTGTCTCAAGGGGCAGCAAGGCGCGGGCGAAAGATCCACATCGCGCGCGACACACGAGGGAGGACGACGTCATGTCCCGAGAGCGCGGGAGACGGGAGAGGTAGACCTCGCATGAGTGCCGAAAAATCGACGATCAACGTCGGCAAGAACGGCGAAGCCGCCCACGGTTCCATTCCGGACAACAGGGCCGTGCGCGCCGCCGATGCCCTCGACGCGAGACTGGGTCTGTACCGCGGCGGCGGCAAGTACATCCGAAAAGTCTTCCCGGACCACTGGTCCTTCATGCTGGGGGAGGTCGCGCTCTACAGCTTCGTCACGTTGCTGTTGTCCGGCGTGTTCCTGACGTTCTTCTTCCAGCCGAGCGCGCAGGAGGTCGTCTACGACGGCTCCTACATGCCGTTGCAGGGCGTGCACATGTCGCAGGCGTACGCCTCGACCCTGGACATCAGCTTCGACGTCCGCGGCGGCCTGATGGTCCGTCAGATCCATCACTGGGCCGCGCTGGTCTTCATCGCGGCGTTGTTCGTGCACATGTTCCGGCACTTCTTCACCGGTTCGTTCCGCAAACCGCGCGACGTCAACTGGCTGTTCGGCTTCCTCCTGCTGGTGCTGGCGATGCTCAACGGCTTCGCCGGCTACTCGCTGCCGGACGATCTGCTCTCCGGTACGGGACTGCGCGTCGCGGACGGCGTCGTTCTGGCGATCCCCGTGGTCGGCACCTATCTCCAGTTCTTCCTCTTCGGCGGTGAGTTCCCCGGCGACGACGCCATCCCACGGCTGTTCACGCTGCACGTGCTGCTGGTGCCCGCCCTCATGGTGGCGCTGGTGACCATCCACCTCATCCTCGTCTTCTACCACAAGCACACCCAGTTCCCCGGTCCCGGACGTACCGAAGGCAACGTCGTGGGGCAGCCGTTCATGCCGGTCTACGTCGCCAAGGCAGGCGGCTTCTTCTTCATCGTCTTCGGCGTCATGGCGCTGCTCGGCGGCCTGGTCCAGATCAACCCCATCTGGTCGTACGGGCCGTACAACCCGGGGCAGATCACCGCGGGATCCCAACCCGACTGGTACATCGGGTTCCTCGAGGGCGCCCTGCGCATCATGCCGAACTGGGAATGGACCGCGTGGGGCCACACGGTCAGTTTCAACATCCTGATTCCCGCCGTCATCGTCCCCGGCGTGCTCTTCGTCCTCCTGGGTGCGTACCCCTGGATCGAAGCGTGGATCACCGGCGACAAACGTGAACACCATCTGTTGGACCGGCCGCGGAACATGCCGGTCCGTACCGGGCTCGGCGCCGCCTGGATCGCCGCCTATGGCGTGCTGTGGGTGTGCGGCAGCAACGACATCATCGCCACACACTTCCATCTGTCTATCAACACGATCACCTGGACGGGACGGATCGCCTTCTTCGTCGCACCGGTGCTCACGTACAACGTCACCGTTCGCTGGTGCAAGGGCCTGCAACGCCGCGACCGCGACAAGGTCCTGCACGGACGCGAGACCGGTGTCATCAAGAAGCTCCCGCACGGCGAGTTCATCGAGATTCACGAGCCGCTGGACGCCGCAGCGCGACACGTCCTCACCGCCCACGAACAGTACGAGCCCATCGAACTCGATCCGCCCGCGGACGAGAACGGCGTGATCCGCCGGGCGAAACCGACCCAGCGGCTGCGCGCGCGCCTGTCCCACTGGTACTTCGCGGATCAGATCCGCAAGCCATCAGCCGCGCAGGGCCTGGCCGGAGTCGGTGCGCCGCACGGCCACGGAGAGATTTCCGCCGAGCACGGGTCCGGGTCCGGGTCCGACCAGTGACCCCGGAACCGGGAGAAACCCGCATGCGCCCGACGCCACAGCTCGCCCGTACACGCGACGATGTGCCCGCCCACCGTCCGAATTCCGACCTGCTGCTGATCCGGGCCGTGCACGACGCGCTGCGCCGAGACCTGCACCGTCTCGTCATCCGGTCGCTCATGTGTCCTCCGGTGGTCTCGCCGGGCTGGAACAGGTTCCTGCGCCACCTGACCACCACTCTCGACGCCGATGCCGCCGTGCTCTGGCCCGTTCTTCGCAAGCGGCAGCTTCCCGGCCCCCACCACGAGCTCGTCGCCGCCGAAATGGAGCGCCGGCGTCGCCGTATCACCCTGCTCGCGGCGACCGTCGACGACTGCCTGACCGGTCGTGGGCCGGCGAGCCGCACGGCCGAATACATGGCCGACCTGGACACGGCACTGACGGGTTACCTCGACTACGAGCAGGCAGTCGTCCTGCCGCTCGCCGCGAACGTCATCACCGCAGGCGAGTGGGCGGACCTGGACGCCGCCCAACGCCACCCCCTCGGAGTCACCAGCGGAGTGGCGCTGTGCGCCTGGCTCATCGACGACATGCCGCCCGACCGACAGCAGGCAATCCGCAAGCTGTTCCCTCCCGCGGTGCGGCTGGCTCACCGGTGGGTCGGAGACCGTCACAGGCGCCGCACTCGCCTGGCAGGACTTCGTTACGCGTCGTCCGACGTGCCCGACGGGAGCATGTTGTAGGCGCGGACATGCGGCGGATTCGGGCCTGCGGGCGGGGCGGAGTTCGCGGCGGGTGTGTGTTCTCGTCGGTGCGGCGTGGAACGGGCCCTCACCTCGTACTGCGGCATCTCCTCGATCCCGCCGGGCCACGGACACCGCTGGATTCCACCGAAACCAGTCGGTCGATACCGTCGGCCCGTTGCGCCCGCGGCTGTTGACGCGGGGTCAGCCGGCCGGGGGACGGGCCGGTGTGGTCCGCGGGTGAGCGACCCGGGCGCGATGACGGGCCCGTTGCATCCGGCGCTCCTCCGCCGCGGCGAGCACCGTGGCCCCGGCCTCCGCCCCGGCGTCGAACGGTGCCGGGGAGAAGCGGCCGTCGCAGGCCCGCACGTGCCGTTCCCAGTCGTCCTGCCAGAACTCCACCGTCCAGCCCGGCCACAGCTTCGGTACCTCGTATGCCTGCGGGCAGGAAGAGAGGGACCACCACCCCATGCGGCGGCGAGCCGGATCCAGGTGGATGCCGGAGTTCACGCGCAGGTGACACACTCCGTGCTCGGGGGCGTCCGCCAGGCGGTCGAACAGGGAGGTGCCCTCGCGGACGGGGTGGTCGAAGACGTCGGAGGCGATGTGGCAGTGGTCGGTGCCGACCGTGACCACCACATCGTCCGGGTCCGGCCAGGCCGGGTCCTCGTCCTCGGGGGTGAGGAACGGGGCCACGGAGAGGGCGGATTCGCGGCAGCGGACGTACTCCGGATCCAGCCCGACGTACCCGCGCAGTTCGGCCGCGCCGTCGTACAGCCAGTCGACCTCCCAGCCCTGCCACGCCGCCCGGATCAGTGCGAAGGTGGCCGCGCGGTGCCGGAGTTCGGTGCTCGGTCCCTCCCAGGCGAAGAACAGCAGCACCCTCCGGCCGAGGTCGAGCAGTACCCCGCCTTGGGCCATGGTGTCGTCCAACCACCAGTCGTCCCGGCGGAGTTCGGGAAGCAGGGCGAGTACGGCCTCCGGCCCGTCCAGCAGGTCGAGGTCGATCCCGACCGCCCAGCCGGTCCGGTACAGCTCGTGCGTGCCGTTCTCACGGACCACGATGACGTTGGCTCTGTCTCCCATACGGACAGGATGGACAGAACCACTGGCTGCCGACCACCCGAAATTTCGGCGGCTCGGCGACGCCCCGGCCGGCGGCCGCCCGCCACACATGTTCCGGCACGGCGGCGCCTGGTGGCTGGGAACCATCGAGCACTTCGACCCCGGATGCGGCAACCTCGCCGCCCTCGCGGACTGCGTGGTGGTCTCCGCGGACTACCGACTGGCGCCCGAATACCCGTACCCCGTCCCGCTGGAGGACGCCATCCCGGCATGGTTGTGGCTGCGCGAGCACGCGACGGCGCTGGGCGTCGATCCGACCAGGATGTCGATCGGCGGCGGCAGGCGGTCCGCTTGTGCCGCGCCCCGTCGCACCGCGTGGGCAGGTGGGCGATCAGCTCGGTGGCGACACCCGGCGTCGGTGGTCGGGCGGCAGCATCGACGCGTTGAGCGCGGGGTCCCCTCCCGTGATGGTGAGTTTCTCGATTCTCGCGGGGCGGGACGTCGATGAGACCGGCCACCAAAGCCGTTGCGGTCGACGGTGACGCGGTACACGCACCCGATCCGGCCGTCCCGCGTGGCCATGCCTGTCGGACACGGTGTCGACCTCCGGTGCCGCGCGATGTGTCCGACGTGGTGCGGGACCGTGCGGGGGACGGTTCACGTCACAGGGGTGGGGCGCGGAGGAGCATGAGGGCGGTGTCGTCGGAGGCGTGGCCTCTGGCGTGGTCGGCGACCGCGCGGGAGAGGTGGTTCACCGTCGCGGTGGCGTCCAGGCCACGGGTGGCGCCGAGGGTTGCGGCGAGGCGTTGTTCGCCGAACATGGGGTGTCCGCGTCCGGCGCGGGCTTCGGTGATGCCGTCGGTGTACAGGAGCAGCGCGTCGCCGTGGGCGAGTCGGAAGCGGGTCTCGGTCAGGCGGACGTCGTTGATGAAGGCGCCGACGAGGGTGCCGGGGCAGTGGACTTCCTCGACGCCTCCGTCGGCGCGGCGGATGAGCGGGGGCGGGTGGCCCGCGCTGGAGAGGCGACCGCTGATGCCGTCGGGACCCGGGCGCAGGAGGGCGAGGGCGGCGCTGAGGAAGCGGTCGTCGGTGCGTTGCTCGACCAGGGCTTGGTGCAGGCGGTGCAGGACCTTGGCGGGGGCGGGGTGTTGGGTGGCCTCGGTGCGGATCGTGTAGTGGGCCAGTGCGGTGATCTTGGCGGCTTCGATGCCTTTGCCGCAGACGTCGCCCATGACTGCGCACCAGTCGTTGCCGCGGGTGTGGAAGAGGTCGTAGAAGTCGCCGACGACATCGGTGCCGGTGACGTCGGCGGCCAGGTATATCGCGGCGACGTCCAGGCCCGTGACGGTGGGCAGGCGTGGTGGCAGGAGGTTGTCCTGGAGGGTTCGGGCGAGTGCGGCGGAGGCGCGGCCGGCGTCGCGTTCCCGGGTCAGGGCCTGGCGCAGGGCGATCTCGGAGGAGGCCGCGCGGGCCACGGTCTGCAGTGCCTGGAGTTGGGCGGTGGTGAAGGGGCGCGGATGAGTGTCGACGACGTAGAAGCCGCCGAGGACGTGTCCTTCGGTGGAGAAGAGGGGGTAGCCCGCCCAGGCTCCGATCCGCGCCGCGGACAGGACCTCGAAGCCGTCGACGCGGGGCGCGTAGCGGGCGTCCTCGGCGATCAGGGGTGCGCGGGTGGTGATCAACAGGTGGCAGGGGCTGTCCGCGAGCCGGTTCTCGCGGGCGGCGGCGTCGGGGTCGATGCCGATCGCGCTCTTCCAGAACGCGCGCTCGGAGTCGGCGACGGTGAGGAACGCCGCGCGGGCGCCGGTGATGGTCAGGGCCAGGCGGGCGAGATCGTCGAAGAACTCCTCCGGCAGGCTGTCGAGCAGGCCGCCCGCGGTCACCGCCGCGAGTCGCTCCGGATCGGACACGGCGGCCGACGGTTGCGCGGTGATGTTCGAGGTGGTCGGGTCTCGGGTCGTTTCGATGGGCGTCATGTCGTCCTCTTGGGATGGATCCGAGTCGGGTCCGAAGGTTCGCGGCGGGGCTTTGGGGTTTCGGGCGTGCCGGGAGGGCTTCCTGCGGTCAGGGGCGGCCGGCTCTCGTGCCGTCGTCGTCCTCGGTGTGGAAGCGCAGTCGGCGGTCGAGGACGGCTCGGGCGGTCTCCAAGAGGGGCGTGTCGTGGCCGAAGGCGTACGCGCGCAGTCGCACCAGGGCTTGGGCGGGCGTGATGCCCAGTTGTGCGCTGACCATGCCGGTGGCTTGGTGGACCTCGGCGAAGTGCAGGCCCTGGCCCTCGGCGAGCAGCGCGGTGGGGGCGTCGGGGTGCGCGGCGGCGCCGATCAGGAGAGAGCCCAGGGATCCGGCCAGGATGAACGCGTCGGTGAGTTGACCGGGGTTCATCGGGCCGGACGCGGCGCGGTGGCCGGTGAGTACGCCCAGGACGATCACTCCCACCCGTAGGGGGAAGGCGAAGACCGCGTGCACGCCGAGGTCCATGATGGCGGGGAGCAGTCCGGGCCAGCGGGTCGGTGAGATCGTGGAGAGTTCGGCGGCGAGGAAGAGTGTGCCGCGGGCTGCGTCGGTGCTGGGTCCTTGGCCCTGGGTGAGTTGCAGGTCCTCCAGCGGCGCGGTCAAGTTGCCGCAGGATTGCAGGAGTTCGGGGGGTGGGCCGGTGGGGGCGAGGAGGAAGGCCAGTCCGTCCAGGCCGAGGGAGTCGGCGCACTCGGGCAGGGGGAGCGGGCCCAGGCCGGGGCCCGCTCGGGCCTGTTGGCCGAGCAGGTATCGGGCCATCGCGCGCTGTGGCACCGAGGTCATCGCGGATCCCGCTGCCTGGTGGCGGTGGCACCACCCGGCGGTGTGTCAGGCACCGGGACCGAGCAGGGCGGCCGGATCCGCGGTGCCGTCCAGGATCGCCCGGGCGACGTCGGTGAGTCGGACGCCGTGGGCGTGGGCGTGGTCGCGCAGCAGCCGGAACGCCTGGTCGACCCCGATGCCGCGGTGGTGGGCGAGGAAGCCGTTGGCCTGCTCCACCACGATCCGGCTGTCCAGGGTGGCCTGCAATTGGGTGGCCACGGTCATCTGCTCGTGTACGGCCCGGTGTTGCAGCACGCCGATGGTGGCGGTGTCGGCCAGGGCCTGTCCCAGGCGCAGTTGCGCCTGATCGAGTGGGCCGGAGCGGTCTCGGAAGAGGTTGAGGGCGCCGATCGTGGTCTCGTGCAGGCGCAGCGGGGCGGCGACCACGGAGGTGAAGCCCATGGCCAGCGCGTGCGGGGTGAAGCGTGGCCATCGTTCTCGTGCCCTGTGGGTGTCCAGCGCGACGTCGGAGACCGGGGCGCCGGTGTGGCAGCAGTCCCGGCACGGCCCTTCGTCCCACTCGATGCTCGCCAACTCCAGGCCGCGGGTGCGTTCATCGGACGCGGCGGCTTCCACGACCCGGCCCTCGGGCGTGGCCAGCATGACCCCGGCCGCCGCCACGTCCAGCAGTTCGACGCAGTGCTCGGCGAGGGTGTGCAGAAAGTTGATGACGTCGAAATCCCGCACCAGCGTGTCCGCGAGATCCACGAACGCCGCCGCCAGTAGTTCCTCACGCGGTCGAACGGACACCACAGCCTCGGTTCCCCACGGTCCGTGGTCGACCTGAAGAGAATCGGCCCGGTATGGATTCACTGGTCAGTATCGTCCGGATCGCCTCCCGCGTCCACGGCACCTCTTCGCGGTCGGGTCGCGTTCGCCCGCGCGCACGCGAAGGTTGCCGATGCGCGACCGGCGCGCGACCGGCTCGGGCGTTGATCCGTGGGTCGGTTCGGGAAGCGTCCTTGCCCGGTCTCGGCGCGGGCGACGTCGTGCCGACCCCCGGTGGTGAGTCACGGTCGACGTGAGCGCCCGAAGCCGCTCGCGAACTTGCGTCCGTGGAGATCGACTTCGACGATCAGGGCGGCGGATGTCCGGCCCGCCGGGGTCGACGATGGTGCAGGCGGTGCACGCCGGGAGGTCAGCGGTTCGTACCGGTGGGCTCGCCGAGGGCCGCGCGCACCCAGTCGTGGGCGCTTCCGGGATCGAGGGCGGCGAGAAAGTCCGTGAGCGTGCCGTCCCAGCTGCGTCGTGCACGGTCGGCGGCTGCTGCCGCGACCGTCTGCCGCGTGTCCCGGTCCGTGCAACGAACCAACGTGACGGCCGCCTGCGGGCCGGCTTCGGCGAGGATCTCCCGAGCCTGTTCTTGCGCTCCGACGTGCCTTTGACGCACGTGGGCGGCGTGGACCCCGTCCTTGGTGCCTTTCCACATCGAGCGCAGTCCCATGCGTCCGATCGTCCATGCGAGGGAGAGGGCCATCAGGGTGTGCGTGAGACCACTGGCCGTGAGCACGCGGGACCGGGTCAGCTTCAGCGACCCGTCGGTGTTGCCGGTGATCACGAAGGCGGTCGTTCCGTCCTTGCGCGCCTTCCTGCGAAAATCCCGCCCGAGCGATGCCAGCATGCGTTCGGCGCTTCGGTGGTCGTCGAAGCTGGCGACGACCACCGCTTCCTGCCCGGATTCCGCGACCGAGTCGGAGTCGGAGGTCATGTGCGTACCCTTCGCGGCTGAGCGACCCGATCAAGACCCGACCACCGGGCACGATCGGGCCTGCTCGGGGTGGCCCTACCCCTCCATGCCAACACGTATCGAGCGACGGCGCAGCCGTGGAGTGCGTCCACGGCGGCCCGGTCCGGCGCGGGCAGCCGGCGTGGAACAGCCTCGACAACAGCGACGCTACGTCTGTATCCGCCGGCCGGGTTCGGCGGGTTGCCGTGGCTGCTCAGGCATGGTGGCGAAGAGCTTGGCCGCCCGGTCCGCCGAGATCTCCAGCCTGGCCAGGACCGACGGGACCGCGAATCCGACCACGACCAACTGCAGCAACGCGGCGACTTCCTGCGCGAGGTCGTACTCTTCCGGCAGCCCCTCGGTCACCACGCGCACTCCGGTCCAGGCGCAGACCAGCAAGCGTCCGGTCCCGAACTCGTCGATGTGCTGGTGCACCTCGCCCCGCGCTTTGGCCTGTGCGACGAGGTCCGCCACGAGTCGACTCCAGTCGGGCCATCGGGTTCCGAAGAGGGCACGCGACGCGAGGTCGACCGAAATCCGCAGCGCCGCGCTGAGCATGGGCTCCCGGGGCAGTCGGTAGGCGAGCAGGAGCAGGACGTCGACCAGTTCCTGGAGTTTGAGGTCCTGCGGCCGGACACCCTCGGTCGTCACCGCCTCCTCGAGGACGCCCCGAGCCAGGGCTTCCTTGGAGGCGAAATGAAAGTACAAGGCCCCCTTGGTGACCTCGGCGCGCTCCAGGATGTCGGCGATCGTCGCCGCCTCGTAGCCGCGTTCGTCGAAGATCGCGGCGGCAGCTTCCAGGATGGCCTTTCGTGTCCTGATCGCGCGCTCCTGCTGTACCACGGTTGCACCTTGCCTCGATGGTGTCCCAAAAAAAGACCGGCCAGACGGTATTGTACTGTGCGGCGGCGGGGCCGCCCGGTCCGGCCGCGGTGTTGCCGGACAGGGCGACGGCGCACTTGTCCCGGTTCGGACCGGGACCGTGGACTACGTGACCGATTCGAACGTCGCCGCCGTTTCCGCGGGGGCCGCGGCGACCGCGTCCGGACGAATCGCCCCCCGGCGGCGGCGCAGACCGAAGGCGCTGATGACGGTAGCGGCCACGGCGGCCCCCAGGGGGACGACGAGTGCGGCTTGGTATCCGTCGAGGAGCGCCGCCGGCGAAGTGCCGTCGGTGGCCGCGATGTTGACGGCGGCCACGCCGGACAGGCCCAGCGCCGCGCCGAACTGGAACGATGTGTACAGCAGGCCGCCGGCCACGCCCTGCTCTTCCTCCGCGATGCCTTCGGTGGCGACGATGGTCAGCGGGCCGTAGGCGAGCGAGAAGGCCAGGCCGAGGAGGAGCAGGCTGGGCAGCATCGCCAGGTACGTCCAGTCCGCACCGACGGGCAGGAACAGCGCGTACGACAGTGCGGCAAGGAGGAGCCCGCCGAAGATCACGCGGGGGTTGCCGAACCTGTCGACGAGCTTGGGAGTGAGGGTCGGGGACAGGACCGCGTCGACTCCGATGACGATGAGGGCGAAGCTGGTCTGCAGGGTCGACCAGCCGCGCAGCTCCTGCAGGTAGAGCACGGCGATGAACTGGAAGCCGAAGAAGCCCGCGGCGAACAGCATGGCGGCGAGGTTGGCGCGGACCAGTGAGCCGGTCCGGAAGATTCCCGGACGCACCAGCGGCGAGGACGACGCACGCTCGATGGCGACGAAGACGAGGAAGAGTACGAGGGCTGCCCCGATGGTGCAGGCGGTCCAGACGGCCGCGGTGTGCGTGGCACGTTCGACACCGAAGACGAGGAGCAGGATGGCGCCGGTGACGCTGATCGCACCGGCGAGATCGACGCTTTGGCCGGTTCGATCCGGTCTGGGTGACTTGGGGATGAGGGTCACCGCCGCGACGAGAATGAGGAGGGCCAGGATGACCGGGGCGAAGAACACCCAACGCCAGCCCACGGCCGTCAGCAGGCCGCCGGCGACCAGGCCCAGCGAGAATCCGCCCGCCGCGGTGCCGGAGTAGACGAGCAGGGCCTTGTTGCGCTGCGGCCCCTCCTCGAAGCCGGTGGTGATGATGGACAGGCCCGCCGGTGTCATGAAGGCCGCGGCGACTCCGGTCACGAAGCGGGCGATGATCAGCATCCACCCTTCGGTGGCAAAACCACCCAGACCGGAGAACAGCAGGAACACCGTGAGCCAGAACACGAACATCTGACGGCGTCCGAACAGGTCGGCGGCCCTGCCGCCGAGCAGCATGAAGCCGCCGTAGCCGAGCACGTAGGCGCTCATCACCCACTGGAGCATGCCGGTCGACATGTTCAGATCCTCGCGGATCGAGGGCAGCGCGACGTTGAGCATGGCCACGTCGATGCCTTCGAGGAAGATCGCGCCACACAGCACGAACAGCACGCTCCACGAGCGCCTGTCCATGTGATCGGCGCCCCTGTTCAAGGGGGATAGCGGTGCAGACAAAGGACTTCTCCTCGCACGAACGACCAGCCGGATTGACACGGATGATTCTTCTTCCGTGCTCGTGCGTTTCCCTTGACATCGACTTGAGCGAGAACCGAAGGCGTTGGTTCATGCCGGTGCGGAGCGCGGCGGCGACCTGCGATACCTGCCCGTGGGTGCGGGTCCGCCGCGAACTCCCGTGCCAGGAGGGCGACTTCGAACGGCAGATCGTCCGCCGGCTGCGAAGGGTTCAGTAGAGGAGGTCGATGGGCTCGGCCGGACTGCCCGCCCCGACCGCGGAGGAGTCCAGCACCAACCGATGCGCCCGTCGGGCCTCCGCCGACGGCTCCAGGCCCAGTTCGTCGCGCAGTGTCCGGCGCAATTGCTGGTACGCGTGGAGGGCCTCGGCCCGGCGTCCGGCTTGGTGCAGGGCGGATATCAGCTGCCCATGGAACCACTCGTTGAGTGGGTAGTCGTGTACCAGCGAGCGCAGTTCGGGAATCGTCTCGCGGGACAGGCCGAGTCCGTTCATGGCCTCGACGCGCATCTCCAGTGCACGGATGCGCAGTTCCTCGAGTCGCACGATGTGGCCGGCGAGGACGTCCCCGGTCGGTACGTTGCTCAGCACCTGTCCGCGCCAGAGGGCGAGTGCCGAGGTCAGCGACTCGGCCGCTGCCTCGTACCGCCGTGATCGCAGCTCCGCGCCTCCGCGCGCGATCAGTCGTTCGAAGACCCGTGTGTCGACGTCGTCGTCGTCCACGCGCATCACGTAGCCGCCCGGGCGGGTGGCCAGCAGGACCCGGCCATCGGGCGCGCGCAGGTCCGATGCCAGGAACCGGCGCGCGTGGTGGACATAGGTCTGCACGGTGTTGAGCGCGGATCGCGGCGCTGCCTCGCGCCACAACTCGTGTATCAGTGCCTCCTGGTCGACGTGTTGGTTCGCACGGACCAGGAGCAGCGCCATGGTCTGCGAGACCTTCGGGGGAGTGGTGAGGAGGGCGCCGTCCTCGGTGGTGATCTGGAAGGGGCCGATCAACCTGAAGCGCATGTCGAGGTGTCCGTTCTGAAGCGCCGGGTGCGGCGTGGGCGGCGGGAGTTCACGGGCCGCATGGCGCTGAGCGGTGTGTCGATCAGGGTTGGCGGTGCTTGCTGCCGTGGCGCCGCCGGTCCTTCGGCGGGGGATGACGTGCAAAATGAAACCACGCGGTCGGTTTGTTTTCAAGACGGCGGCTCGCGCTTCATGCGGCGGTGGTGGGGGCGGCGGTCCTCGACCGGCAGGCAGTGGAACTCGGGGCGAGTTGCGGCCCGGATGACGTCGGCCACCTCGTCCATTCGCAGATCCATGATGATCGGAGCCGTGGCCGGAAAGGTCGGCTTCACCAGTACCAACGGCTGCATCCTCGCGTTCCGCGCGGCCCGGTCTCGTCGAACTCCTGCCGGCCGTTCCCGCCGCCTGGCAGGCGTCCGGCAGTGTCGAGGGCGCGGGGTACGCGGCGGGTTCACCGTGGACTTCGCCTGGACCGCCGGCGTGGTCACCACGCTCAGCCTGCACCGTACGGCCGGGGCGGACACCCCCGTTCGAGTCGGGTGCCTGGGAGTGGGACGTCCGGCTCGCCCCGGGAGGATCCGTCACCCTCACCCCAGAGGTTCCTCCGGCGGTTTTCGGCAGGCTCACGGTGAACCGCGACCGCACGCCGCCGGTCAAGGTCCTGCTCAACTTCACCCAGCGGGTGGAGCTTTGGCCCGGGAGCGAGAGACCGTCCTCGTACCGAGGTTGATCGACCCGACGCGCGCCCCGTCAGGCCCCTGCGGGCGAGGCCGCCGGTCCGGGCGCGTCGGGGGCTCGATCGATTCCTTGACATCCGTCACCGCGCTCCGTAGTTTCTCAATGTCTTTGCTTGCAAAGCAAAGGCTTTCTCCTGTCGATGCTAGCCGAGAGGCATCCCATGTCGGAGCAACACCCGGGACCAGCGGATTTCAACGCACACGTCATCGCGGAGTTCCGCGCCAACGGTGGTCGGGTGGGCGGAATGTTCGAGGGCGCGTCTCTCGTCCTGCTCACCACGGTCGGCGCGCGCACCGGCCGCCCGCGCACCAACCCCGTGGTACGGGCATCCGATGGCGACCGGACCTTGATCTTCGCGTCGAACGCGGGCGGTCCAAACCATCCCGACTGGTATCACAATCTGCTCGCGCGGCCACAGGTCGCCGTCGAGGTGGGCATCGACGACGCGGGGCGTGCCGTCGTCGAGACCTACGTCGCAGAGGCGATACCCCTTGCGGGCGCCGAACGCGACCGCCTCTTCGCGGCCCAGTGCGACCGCGATCCGGCCTTCGCGGTCTATCAGGCCGGAACGTCGCGGGTGATCCCGGTGGTGGAGCTCCGCCGGATCGAGACTGCGGCAACCGATGAGGACAGAGCGTAAAAGGCTTCTTGGGCGGGCCGTCCGCCGACCGGGCTCTCCCGAGTCGATCGGGCCGGCGACGTCCCGGTCCGGGTTCTCTGGAGCCGATCGGGCCGGCGACGTTCCGGTCCGGGTTCGTTGCCGTAACGCTTCGCGGATCGACTGCCTCGCGCCGGGTCGAGCCAGGGCACCGAACGCCGTGGCCCCCCTTCGACAACGGATGAGGACACGGGCCGGCGCCGGGCCGCGGCGATGATCCGCGCCCAGCCTCCCGGGACGCAGATTGCGAAACCACCGATCGGCCGATGCCCCCGCAGCGTCGGCCGATCGACGATGCGCCGGCGCGGCCCCGGCCGCAACAACCCAGGGCAGTCGGCCTCCGCAGGACTGGGCCGACTGCTCGGCCCTGAGCCTGAGAGCCGCGGCGCCACTCCGAAACCTGCTGTACCGGCGACACGAAGGCCCGCGAGACCGGGCGGTCTTGACGTGCCTTCCCGCGCCGAAGCGACCTTGCGTACAACGCGATGTGTGTCGAACGACGGCACGCCGAAATCAGGGAGCCCCCCATGCCCAGCTCCACGCAGGATCCGAGCTCCACGCAGGATCCGAGCACGAGACACGAGGACCCGGTGGCGGATCCGCGCTACAGCCCGCGTCGATGGGCCGCGCTCGTCGTGACGCTGGCCGCCGTGTTGATGGACATGATCGACGCGACCGTGCTCAACGTGGCACTGCCGTCGTTGCGCGACGACCTGGGCGCCTCGTCGGCACAGGTGGAGTGGGCGATCGCCGGATACACCCTCGCGTTCGCCGCCGCCATGATCACCGGGGGCCGGCTCGGCGACATGTACGGGCGCCGTCGGGTGTATCTCGCCGGGCTCGGGAGCTTCGTCGCCACCTCCGCTTTGGCGGCCTCGGCCACCGGACCGCAGATGTTGATCGCGGCGCGCGTACTCCAAGGCGTGGCCGCGGCCTTGATGGTGCCGCAGGTCCTTGCCATGCTCCAGGTCGAGTTCCCCAAGTCCGAGCATGCCAAGGCGATGTCGATGTACGGCATGTGCTTCGCCCTCGGCGGTCTCGGGGGCCCGCTGCTGGGCGGAGTACTGCTCGACGCCGACCTGTTCGGCCTCGGCTGGCGACCGATCTTCCTCGTCAACATCCCGATCGGCATCGCGGCGTTCATCGGCGCCGTCGTACTCACCCGGGAATCCCGCTCCGAGCAGGCACTGTCCGCGGACGTACGCGGCACCGCCATCGCCACGGCGGGCCTGCTCGCCCTGCTCTACCCCTTGGTCGAGGGGCGCCCGTTGGGATGGCCGCTGTGGATCCTGACGGTAACGGCCGCCTGCCCCCTCCTGTTGTGGCTGTTCGTCCGACACGAGCGGATCCTTGCTCGCCGCGGGGGATCGCCTCTGGTGGATCCGGCCCTGTTCCGTCACCGCAGCGTAATCGGCGGACTCTCGGTGGCCGTGCTCTTCTTCTGCGGGACCGCGTACACGTTGGTGCTCACAGTGCACCTCCAGACCGCCGCCGGATACTCCCCACTGCGCACCGCGCTGTCGATGATCCCCTTCACCATCGGGGTCGGTATCGGCTCGGGCTTCGCACCACGACTGATGCCGCTGGGCCGCACGGTGGTGATCCTCGGCGCGCTGGTCATGGCGGCCGGAATGGCGCTGATCGTGCTCTGCGTCGATCGGTACGGCACCGGCATCGCGCCCTGGCAGTTGATCCCCGGCCTGGTCGTTGCCGGGCTCGGCATGGCCATGGTCGCCGGCACGCTGCTCACCATCGTTCTGGCGAAGGTGCCCGAGGCCGAGGCCGGCGCTGCGTCCGCGCTGATCAACACCTCGATTCAGGTCGGTGTGGCGGCGGGCGTCGCGCTGATCGGGACCGTCTACTTCGGCCGGCTCGAAGGCGGACACGACGGGGTGGAATCCGCGGTGATCGGGATGGGCGTGGTGATCGGGCTCTATCTCCTGGCCGCGGTCCTGGCGCTGGTTCTTCCGCCGGGGACGGTCCGGAGAACGCCCGCTCCTGCCTCGCGTGTTCATCAGGGGAGTGATGCCTGACGGGTCGGTGTCACCGCCGTGGCGGCGCCGTCGCAGCGGCAGCCAACGCCGGGCATTTTCCCCGGAGTTGGGAGCGCGGGCGAGATCGGCGGGTGCCGGCTGCGCTGAAGTCGTCGGGCCGGCTCCGGTAGTCCGTCGGCAACGCTCGCGACCCCGCCAACGCCGCTGCGGCCCTGCGCAACCGGACGCTCGACCGGCACAAGGAACTCGCTGGCAGCGGCATGCCCGCCGCGCACGTCGCGATCACCACGTGGAGGGGAGTACTGCCGCACTCGTCACTGGGGGAGGACGTCCTCGTCGAGGAAGCCGGCCGCACTGCCCCTCCGCGCAGCGCAGCGTGTAGAAGTCGTATTCGTACCTGCCCGCGGGACCGGAGGAACCCGTCACGGCGGCAGGGGGAGAACCCGTCACGGCCGCAGGGGATGGGCAGGGCGCAGGATGAAACGGAGCAAGAGTGTGATTGCCGGACCGGGCGCGGGTGTTCGTCTTACTATCCGGCCGCCACCACCGGCTGGACGGTCCGAGGTTTGCGACAGGGTTGCGACACGCGGGTATGGACACGGTCGTCGAGCGCCGGCGAAAATCTCCCCATGTCGTCGCGTGAGTTCCAGCTGATCCGATTGTCGGAGGCCGAGCGAGAACGCGCGTTGGGCGTGCTGCGCGACGGCGCCGGATCGGGGCGGCTGTCGCACGAAACGTTCATGCACCGCATGCTGATCGTGCTCAATGCCCGCAACCGCGTCGAAGTCGACGAGATGATCGCGGATTTGCCCGCGGACGACCCGTGGTTGCGGAGACTGCTGCGCCGCGCGGCGACGCGGCTGAACGCCCTCGTGTCCGGGGCGCCGCGGGTCTCCCGCACGGTGGAGACGCGCGCGCCCGGACTGCGACTGCCGGATCCGGGTTCGGCTGCCATGCAGATCGGACGCAGCCACCGCGCCGATCTTCGCCTCGCGCACGATTCCGTCTCGCGCAGGCACGCGCGATTGTGTGTACGGGACGACGGTTGGGTCCTGGAGGACCTGGGTTCGATGAACGGTACGCACGTCAACGGGCTGCGCATCATGGGCCCGGTGTCCGTGCGGCCGGGTGATCATGTGCAGTTCGGAGTCGTGAGCTACCGTCTGTCGGCCGGATAGCGAACTACCGGGGATTACCGCCGGCTGATCCACGGGGCGCGGAGGCCGCGACGACACCGAGTCGCTCGACCGATGACGCGTCCAGGCCGACAACGTCTCGTGCTCGCCTGCGTCAACACGAGCGCGTAGTGCGGTGTCCGTGCGGGTGGTTTCCCACCGATCGCCTCGTCGTCGGGTCCGGTGAGCCGGACCATGCCGACAGGTCCCGGCCGGGAGAGGAACTTCGTGGGCCGGCGGTCGGGACCCGGTCGCCAGGTGGTAGGGAGCGAGTGCGACCGGGCCCAACGGCTGTTCAGGGCACGGTGATGACGATCTTGCCGCGCGCGTGGCCGGTGGCGCTGACGTCGTGGGCCGTGGCGGCCTCCTTCAGCGGGAACACCGCGTGCAGCGGGACGGTGAGGCGGCCGCGGTCGGCGAGATCGGCCGCCAGTGGTAGCCCTGCCCAGCCCGGCGACTCCCCTGCTTCGGAGCGGGAGAAGCGCACGCCGTGTCGGTCGGCGTCGAAGTCCGCGATGGTCACCACGCGGTGCGGGTCGCCGGTGATGGCCACCAGATCGGCAAGAGAGCCCTTACCGGCCGCGTCCAGAACCACGTCGATGCCGCGCGGAGCCAGGGGGGCAAGGCGATCGGCCAGCCCCGCCCCGTAGGTGACCGGTACGACGCCGAGTCGGTCGAGGAAGCCGTGGTTGCCTTCGCTCGCGGTGCCGATCACGGTGAGGCCGCGGGCCTGGGCGAGTTGCGCGGTGAGGGTGCCGACGCCTCCGGCGGCACCCTCGATCAGCAGGGTCATGCCCTCCGCGGCTTCCAGCGCCTCCAGTACGCGCGTGGCGGTGTCGATGTTGCCCGCGGCGCCGCCCGCTTCCTCGAAAGACCACGACCTGGGCTTCGGCGCCCATGCTTCCAGCACGGCGTACTGGGCCGCGGCGCCTCCTTTGTCCACGAAGGGGACGAGGCCGAAGACCTCGTCGCCCACGGCGGTGCCGGTCACTCCCTCTCCCACCTCGTCGACCATTCCGGCCGCATCCATGCCGGGGATGTGCGGGAAGTCCAGGCCGGCGATGTCCCGCAGCATCCCTGAACGCAGGTACCAGTCAACCGGGGTGACGCCGGTGGCACGGACCTCGATACGGACCTGACCGGGCCCGGCATGCGGCTCTTCGACCTCCTCCAGGCACAGGACCTCGGAACCGCCGTAGCGGTGGTATTGCACCGCAAACACGGGCAACCTCCTTATGAATAGCGGTCGTTCGGCAGGAGAGCCGCCGGCCGCCCACTTCTGCGGCACTGTCGCCTCCCGCTTGGGAGTGGGGTGTGGGCGACGTCGGCGGAGCCGTATCGCTGGGGCGCTCTCCGGGATGAGGCCGGGCAGCTTGCCGGGCCGTGCTACCGGGCGGGAAACGGCTCAGACGACGATGACCCGGCGCCCCCGACTGTGACCGGTTCGGCTGTCGATGTGCGCCGCCGCGGCCTCGGCGAGCGTGTACGACTTCTCGACCGGAATGTGGAGCCTTCCCCGCGAGATGAGGTCGATGGCCTCGGCGAGCGCGTCCGGCACGCTCCCGGCGACGCCGGAGAATCGCACGCCGAACTCCGGCGCGTCGAGGTCGGCGATGGAGATCACCTTTTGCGGGTCCCCGATCAGCTCGACCAGCTCGCGGATCACGCCCGAGCCGGACAGATCGAGGGCTGCGTCGACACGGCCGAGCTGCCGCACCCGCTCGACCCAGCCCTCGCCGTACGTCGTGGCGAGGGCGCCCAGGCCGCGCAGATAGTCCTGGTTCGCGGCCCCGGCCGTGCCGATCACCGTGATGCCGCGGTCCCGGGCGATCTGTAGCACCGCCGAGCCGACTCCCCCGGACGCGCCGCAGGCCAGCAGCGTCTGCCCGGGCTGCACGCCGACCTCGCGGATGATGCGCAGCGCGGTCTCCACCACGGAGGGGTACCCGGCGGCCTCTTCGAACGTGAGGCCCTCGGGCATCCGCGCCCAGGCCGACAACACGGCGAACTCGGCGTAGGTGCTGGAGCCTTCGCCGAACACGTGGTCGCCGACCTCGACTCCTTCGACGCCCTCGCCGACCTCGTCCACGACGCCGGAGGCGTCCAGCCCGACGCCGGAGGGCAACACGGTCGGATGGGCGCCGAGGATCTGCCCCTCACGGATCCGCCAGTCGACGGGGTTGACACCCGCCGCCCGTACGGCGATGCGTATGCGGCCGGGGCCCGCGTGGGGCTCCTCGGCGTCGATGAGTTGCAGTACGTCCGGACCGCCGAACTCGGCGAAGCTCACTTTCTTCATGCGGCCGACCGTAGCACTAACGGTTATGGTTTTGAAACTGTTACTCCTTTGGATTTGATAGTGTCAGCGGCATGACCGTGCCGACCGGACGCCGCGAACGCAAGAAGGCCGCCACCCGCCAGAAGATCGCCGACACCGCCCTGCGGCTCTTCCTGGAACGCGGATACGACGCGGTGGGCATCCGCGATGTGGCCGCCGAGGCGGACGTGGCCGTCACCACGCTCTTCTCCCACTTCGCCTCCAAAGAGGCCCTGGTGTTCGAGCAGGACGACAACTTCGAACAACGCCTCACGCAGGCGGTCACCAACCGCGCACCGCACGAACCGCTCATCCCCGCACTGCGCCGCGAGATCCGGGCCATGGTCCGGCACTGCACGGGTGCCGGCACCGCCCCGATCTACCGCATGATCGACGAGTCACGTGCCCTGCGGGAGTACGAGGAGTCGATGCGCTTGCGCCATGCGGACTCGCTGGCCACGGCCCTCGCCGCCGATCCCGACCTGTCACAGAGCACGACGGCCTGCCGAACGATCGCGAGGTTCGTGGTCGACGCCTATTCGCTGGCCCGGGAGGCGGCCGACCCGCAGGCCGCCGTGGACGAGATCTTCCGGATGATCGAGGCGGCCTGGGAGGTCACCTGACCTCCTGCGTGCAGCCCAAGGGTCGCCGACGGCCGCGGTCGAGGGCGTGCGTCCTCGTCATCGGAGTCCGGGGAGGAAGCGGTGACGGAGGAGGCCGAATCCGGCGACGGACGATCGTCTCGCGTTCGGCGCGTATCGCCCGCCCCGAAAGGATCGCCGCCCACACCGACGCGGGAGAACGATGCAGACGAACGGGGGACCGCGCCGCCGGGCCGGCGGCGGTGTCGGCCGCGAGCCGCACGGGTGACGTTCGCCCACGCCGCGGTGGAGGCCGGTCGGGTACCCGCGGTTGTCGCCGCCGGACGCGGGGCGACCCCGGCGCCCGAGCCCCGGCCGCGTGGGTGGCCGACGACGGTTTGTGAATGCGGCGCGCGGGCAACGGGTGGACATGTTTTCAGGGATCCTGCGGGGTGCCGCTGCGGGCGCGGCCGGCACGACCGCCCTCGATGCGGTCACCTACGCCGACATGGCCGGCCGGGTGCGCCCGGCCAGTGAGACGCCACAGCGCACGATCGCCACCATCGCGCGCCGAATCGGGCACCCCGTCGAAGGCGACTCCGACACGCGCGTGAACCGATTGACCGGGCTCGGTGCGCTGTCGGGCATCGTGACCGGCGTCGGCGTCGGCGCCGCTTTCGGCCTGCTGCGCGGCATCGGCCTACGACCGCCGATCTGGGCGGGTTCGCTGCTCGTGGGCGCCGTCGCGATGATCGCCGCCAACGGCCCGATGGCCGGGCTGCGGGTGTCGGACCCGCGTGCGTGGTCGAGGACCGACTGGCTCGCCGATATCGTGCCGCACGTCGCGTACGGCTTCACGACATACGCGGCGCTCGCGATGATGGACTCCAAGTGAGTGCCCTCGTAAGGGCCTTCCTGGTGGGCGCGGCCAGCGGCGGCCGAAGCCAGGCCGGGGTCACGGCCGTTCGCTTGACCACCCGCGGCGCGGGCAGGCTTTCCCGGCTCGCGGTCGGCTCGGCCGCGATCGGCGAACTCGTCGCGGACAAGCGCTCCGACGCCCCGTCGCGACTGAGCCTGCCGGGCCTGGCTCCGCGTGTTTTGCTGGGAGCGACGGCTGCCGCGATGTTGGCCCGTCGTACGCGCGGTGGGGTGACTCTCGCGGCCCTCGTGGGAGCGGGTGCCTCGGTGGGCGGCGCCGTCCTGGGCGCAGCATGGCGCGAAGCGGCCACGAATACCGGAATTCCCGCACTGCCGGCGGCGGTCGGCGAGGACGTCCTGTGCTACGCCCTCGCGTTCACGGCGTGCGCCGGCTCGTAACGGCCCCATCCGAGGGCAGCCATCCGAAGAGCGAGCACCGGACCCCGCACCAGCACCGGCGGAAACCCCGGCGGCGCGAACCCGGGCGCGCCGATCGCGCGGTGTACCCGCGAGGTGGCCACCGGCGCGCGGCCGGGCGTGCCGGTGGAAGGCGTGCTCGGGGGGAGTACGGCACCGTGATGTCGTGCGCCGACCACCGCGCGCCGGCCGACTGCGTGATCACATCGCCGCTGTTCACCGCGGCGGACGCCCCCGAACCGACCCGGCCGGCCGTATTGTCGCCGTGTGCAACGGCACCGGGGGCTCCGGGCCCCGTGGTGTCGTCCCCCGCAGTCGGGTTCACCTACTCGGCGGGCTCGGGGGCTTGGTGGGAGCCGGCACCTGGAACGGTGGGAGCCGAATCGGTTGGGGTGGACGCGAACGGGATGTCCGCGTCGGTCGGAACCCGGTTGTCGAACCAGGTCATGACCGGAGAAGCGGTGATCCCGTGCGTGACGACGGAGATGACCACGACCAGGCCGGTGGTGGCCCAGATCAGGTCCGCCCGGGCGAACTCCGCTTCGGCAAGCGCGTACGACACGTAGTAGAACGAGCCGATGCCGCGGATGCCGAAGAACGCGATCACGCCCCGCTCGGATCGGGCCAGTGAGGATCCCGCGAGGGCGACCAGGCCGGTCACCGGGCGGACGACGAAGACCACGGCCGCCGCGAGGGCCACCGCCTGCCACGTGAGTGGCCCGAGCAGACCGCCGACGATCGCGCCGCCGAACAGCAGGAGGATGCCGACGGTGAGCAGGCGTTCGATCTGTTCGATGAAGTCGTGCAGCACGGTGTGGTAGCCGCTCGCCCGCTCGGAGGCCCGGATCGTGCACGCGCACACGAACACCGCGACGAAGCCGTAGCCGCCCGCGACCTCGGTGACGCCATAGGAAAGGAACGTCGCGGCAAGCGCGACGAAGCCTTCCGCGTGCTCGGCCAGCCGCAGCGACCGAGCGCGCGGACGGAAGCTCAGGCGGCCGATGAGCCAACCGGTACCCAGGCCGAGGGCGAGCCCGGCGGTGAGCTTGTACGCCACGTCGACTGCCAGCCAGTGGCCCATCCAGGCGCCCGGAGCCGCGCCTACCGTGGCCATGGCGATGGCCGCGTAGACGAACGGGAAGGCGAGTCCGTCGTTGAGCCCTGCCTCGGAGGTGAGTGTGAAGCGCACGTCGTCCTCGGAATCCTCCTCTTCACTGGGCTCGCCCACTTGCACGTCCGAGGCCAGCACGGGATCGGTGGGCGCGAGTGCGGCGCCGATCAGCAGGGCTCCGGCCGGGGCCAGGCCCAGGGCCCACCAGCCGAGCAGCGCGATGGACAGGATCCCCAACGGCATGGCGATCAGCAGCAGACGCCCCGTCGACGACCACCGGTTCCGGCCGAACGGTCGATCGAGTTTGAGGCCCGCGCCCATCAGCGCCACGACCACGCCGAGCTCGGTGACGTGCGCGGTCAGGGTCGGATCCGCCAAGGGGTCCGGATCCGGCAGCGGCGAAGGCACCACGAATACGAGCATTCCGAGCAGGAGAAAGGCGATCGGCAGGGACAGCGGGCGCCGCGCCACGAGCCGGGGCATCACCCCGGCCAAGAGCGCTCCGATACCTATGACCGCATACGACAAATCCATGGGATCCATCGCCGGCACCTACCCCGAACGCGAACACACGCACGTACGCGCCTATGTACGGCTCGGTTCCCGTGCGTGGTCGCCGGGGCGAACCGGTATGTACGGCAGGGGGATGCTGCCGCGCCGAGCCAGGGCGTGGGCGTTGTCGGGGTCGGAGCGCAGCACCCGCGTGTAGCCTCGGTCGCCCTCGGCGAACCGGCCGCCTTGAAGTGCAGATCGGAGTCGGCGAGGGTGTTCCGCGAGAGCGGGAGCGGGGGCTGTGCGTCGGCCGCGCCGGCCGGAGCCGCACCGAGTACCGGCACCGCCGCGGCGGTGCCGGCGATCAGGCCGGCCCCAACGCAGGAACGCGTGGCGTCGCGGAGGCGTGCGGGCTGTGTTAGGCGTCGGCGATCTGCGCGGACCAGCCGTCCTCGAGTTCGGCGCCGTCCACGGTGATGGCCTCGACCGTTCTGGTGACCGGATCGATGTCGGCTTGTACGTCGTCACCCGCGTAGCGTGGATGGCCGGTTGCTCCCTTCTCTCCGGTGGCACGGACCGTCGCCGACCGCACGGCCGGCCCCCGGGCCGTCGGCGGCATGTCCTGCACGTTGTACGGATAGATCAGCACCTCGAAGGTCTCCATCCCGCGCGTGTACCCGGACCCGCGACGTCGACGCATGCCGAGCCCGACGACCGGCACGGCCCGGATGAGGCCGCCCGCGTGCGCCGACCACACCCCCGCCGACGCTGCGTGGACGGACCCACCGACGCCCACCGGTCAGATTTTCGGCAACTTCCCGACCACTGCGGCGGCGAGTTCGACGGCGGTGTCGCAGAGGCTCTCCTTGAGGCGTGGCCCCGACACCTTGAGCTCGACCACCTCGGCGACGGGAAGCTCGCGAACGTTCACGTACGTTCGGTGTTCCACCTTGACGACGCAGTAGGCGTCGTCCCCGTCCCCGGGGCTCACGAAAGCCTTTCTGTCGCCCAGTCGCCTCGGCAGGCCGTCTTGCGCGGTCAGTGGCACGTTCTGGTCGAACCGGACCTCGACACCGCCGTTGTCGACGGTGCTGCGCCGGCGGCAGCTCCAGTTCGCGAATCCGGCGTCCGGCTCCGAGGGGTCGATGCCCGAAAGCGTGTCCAGGGTGGCGGGATCGAGCATCGCGCAGGCGTCGAGTCGGGCCAGCGACTCCTTGGCCGATGCGGAGGGGCGCCTCGGGATCGGGCCGCGTTCCATGACGGGGATCGCGCGGGCGGTGGTGATGTCGGCTATCGCGCACAGGTCGGCCGGACGGGATCCCAACTGCTTGGCGACGATCGCGAGTTGTCTGTCCGCCCCCAGACGCACGAGCTGCGTGCACTCGCGTTTGCCGCTGTTGGGTTCCAGGACGACGGTGAAACCGCCGACTCGTCGGGTGTGCGTGTTGGACCCGAGTTCCTGGCCCCCGGCGGAGAAGTCGACCTTGACGTCGGCGATCCGGCCGGCGTCGGGAGCATCGACGAGAAGATCGCATCTGTCGAACCCGCCGTAGGCGGGGTCCAGGACGACCGTGCCGTAGGCGGACAACGAGGTCGGCTCGAGGAGCGCGCAGGGGTCTGCCGAGCGAGGGTCGCCGATGGCGTTCGGTTCCGGCCGCGACGGTGACGCCGGCGTCATGATCGAGGAGACCACCCCGATCACCATCGCCACCACCGCCGCGCCCAGAACCGACAGGATCGGGCCGCGCCGGCGCAGGAACCACTCCCTCGGTCCCCGCCCCGGCGATCGCACGGACGCGGCGGGGTCTTCCGGGTGGTCGACCGGCAACGAGCACACGATCGGTGTCCCGTCGTCGACGGTGACCGTCACCGAGCGGGCGTCGCCGGCAGCCGAGCCGGCACCTCCACTTGGCCCACCGGGGTCACCCGCGGATGCGGTCGAACGCTCCGGCCCGAACTCGGGGTGGAACGCCTCGACACGGTTGTGTGCGACCGGGCCCGGTCGGCCGGCTTTCGAGGAGCCGGCGACGAACGTTGGGACGATCCCTCGGTGTTCGCCGCCGCGGGTCGCGGTCTCGACGATGCCGCGCGGGTTGGGGTTGTCCGGGGCGAGGGCCGTGATTCCGCGCCGGGTCATGTCGGCGGTAGCGGTCGGCCTCGCGCAGCTTCACATCCGGGATCTCAGCACGTCGACCTCGCAGCCCGGCGCGGACGGGTCGAAGCCGTGCTCGACCAGCCAGCGGATCGCGAGCAGGCTTCGCAGCGACCACCACGCGCGGATCACGTCGAGGTCGACGTCGGTGCCGTAGCCGGCGACGACGTCGCCGAGGTGCTCCTCGTGTCCGAGCGTCAGGGTGGCGAGGTCGTACAGGGCATCGCCCCGGCTCGCCTCGGACCAGTCGATGACGCCGGTGATCTCGTCACCGTCGACGAAGACGTGGGCGACCTGCAGGTCGCCGTGCGTGAACACCGGTGTCCACGGCCGGAGCGCGGCCTCGGCGACCCGGCGGTTGCGCGTGACCAGGTCGGCGGGAAGGACGCCGTTGGTGAGGAGCCACTCGCATTCGCGGTCGAGGTGCGACGCGATTTCCTCGAGGCTGCGACCGGGCCATGGCGGCAGCGGCGCGTCGTGCAGCATCCGTACGGCGGCACCCGCCGCGACCCACGCCGCGGACGACGCGGTCGACGGCTCGCCGAGGCGGCCCAGTGCCGTTCCCGGGACCGCGGCGAGCGCGAGCACGGGCGGCTTGCGCCACAGGACTTCGGGGGTCCGTATCGGCGCCGCAGCCATCGCCTCGACCTCGACGTCGGTGCGCGTGCGATCCGCGTCGATCTTCAGGAACACGTCGCCGACGCGCAGGGTCGCGCGCTCGTGATGGGCCACGACGACCTCGACCTCGTCCATGTCGACCATTATCGCGGCGGGGGTACGACCGGGATGCGTTCGCGCGTGTTCGACGGCGAGGAGGCGGTCGAGCCGGTGGCCGGCCGGAACCGGAAGGGCGGCGGTGCTCCAAGCGGTGGGTGGCCGCCCGGCGCCGTGCAACGGTACGAGCGCGGGACTTTCGCCACCGTGATTACGAACGCGGAGGCAGGCCGTACCCCGATATCCGGGAGGGGCGTTCACCGAATTCGGCGCGGGCCGATCCTGGTTGCGCGGCCGGCGCCGAACTCGGCGGTGGTGTCACCAGTGCGCGGCGGTCGCGTAGTAGGTGGCGCCGGGCCATGCCTGGACCGGTGTCGTCGACGGCACGATCCTGCCCGCGCACAGTCCGCGCTCGGCCAGCCCGTCGACGATGCGCGGGATCGCGGCGAGGGTGCTTTGGTAGCCCTCGTGCAGCAGGATGATGCCGCCCGGGCCGACCTGGAGGGCGTTGGCCACGATGTCGTCGGTGGAGATGCCGTTGTAGTCGAACGAGTCGGTGGTCCACAGCACCTCGGTCATGCCGAGTGTGGTCGCGTCCTGGCGGATTCCCGCGTTGGTCCGGCCGTACGGCGGGCGGAACAGCGTCGGTGCGTGGCCGGTCTGGGACTGGAGGATCTGGTTCGTACCCAGGAGTTCGTTGAACGCGTCGGGCTCGCCCAGGTCGTCCAGGAAGGGGTGGGAGAAGGAGTGGTTGCCGATCCAGTGGCCGCCGGCGGCGATCTGCGCGACGTACTGCGGGTAGTCCAGGGCGTGGGCCCCGGTCAGGAAGAAGGTCGCCTTGACCCAACCGGCGTCGTTCAGTGCCTGGACGTAGGCGGGGGTCAGGGTCGAGGGGCCGTCGTCGAACGAGATCGCCGCATAGCCGGCGGAGCATGGGGCGGGGGGCGCGGGATCGGCGTGCGCGGCCGTCGTCGGGCCCAGGATCAGACCCGCCACCGCGACCATCGCCCCGGCCGCCCACGCGCGCACTCGCACGCTGGACTTCATCTCGGACTTCCTTTCGAAGATTCGACATCATCACGAACCCGGCCACCATCGAAGGATGGTGGCCCTGCGGTCGGCCGCCCGCCGCCGGGTGCGGCCGGGAACGGTTTACCGGTTGCCCCCGGGGCGGAAGGCCGACCGCAGGTCGAACGTCAGCGAGTGCGCGCGGGCAGGATCCGCTTGAGCGCGAGGCCCGCACTGAACAGCGTGAACGCTGCCACGAGCGCCCACATGACGTTCGCGCCGGTCGCGGCCAGAGCGCCTCCGGCGCCGGCTGCGGCCGCTCCCGTACTTGCGTGATACATGGTCACCATTTCCTTTCTTTTCTTCGGATCGCGTCCCAGAACGCCTGAGCCTGGGCCGCTTGCAGGTAGAGGTCGAAGGCCATCTCGACCACGATGAGCGCGCCGAGTACCACTTGCAGTGGTCCGCGTTTGCGGACGCTCACGGCGCGTTCCACGGAGAAGATCAAAGTCACCACCATCCACACGGGCTGAATACGCACGTGTCCGGTGAGGACGAGGGACAGCAGCAGCGAACCGAGGTAGATCACGATGATCAGCAAGCCGATCAACGAGAGCACCTGTCGTCCCCAGTAGGTGCGGGTGATGTGTGTCCACCCGTAGTCGGTCAGGTTCTCCAAGGCGCCGCGCTTCCAGCGCAGTCGCTGTTTGAACAGGTCCGACCAGGTGCCCATGACCTCGGTCATCAGCGTGCACTTGGGCGGGCAGACGATACGCAGACCCAGGTGCAGGATGCCCAGCGTGAGTTCGTTGTCCTCGGTGAGCACGCGGGTGTCGTACACGTGCGCCGCGCCGGGAAGTTCACCGGTGGCCCGGGCCGCGACGACCTCCTGGAGGGTCAGCGCGCGAAAGAGTGTGGCCGTCCCGGTGAGTACGAGGGCTTTGCCCTGAAGCCGCTCGACATCACGGACATAGCGGGCGTACTCGTTGCGTTGCAGCATGCCGACGAAACCCCCGCCCGGCTTGCCGGTGAACGTGCCGCCGACCGCTCCGAACTCGCCGGTCGCCAGCCGCTCCAGGCCGTGGCTGAGGAACTCCGGTCCGAGGGTGGAATCGGCGTCCATCACCAGGATCGCGTCGGCCGGTCCGAGGTTCGGCAGGATGTGATCGATGACCTGATTGAGGCCGCCGGCCTTCTTGTGTTTGTTGTCGACGGTCTCGTAGACCTGCACACCCATGCTGCGGGCGATCTCGACGGTCCGGTCGGTGCAGTTGTCCGCGATGACGATGATCGTCTCCGGCGGTCGACGCTGACCGTACAGGGACTGGATGGTCTCGCCGATCTGCGCTTCCTCGTTGTGCGCGGGCACCAGTGCGGTGATACGCATCGAGAGCACGTCCACGGCCGGCAGCGAACGACGACGCCGGCGCTTGGTCCTGAGCCGGAACGGCTCGGCCTTGCGCGCCCGGTGTCGCCGGGGACGCTCTCCGGTGGGAGTCGGCGCGAAGGTCGGGACCGGGCGCGGCTCATCGCGAATCGGCGCCAGGATCTCCGTCGGGTGGTCCGCCGCAATCGGCTGTTCGGCACGTCCTCGGTGCCGCCCGCCGGGCACGCCGCTCGCGTACCCCATGTTGTTCATCTCGCCGTCGCGCTCCCGATCGAATCATGGCGAATGGAAGAAATCGCTCAGGAGCGCACGCGCGAATCCCGAAGCCGTGACCGGCGTTCGGGCAGCACGAAAGGCCGACGAGCATCAGCTCGCCGAGAAGCGAATCAACCGTTCCCCCCGGGGTCCCCACCCAGGATGACCAAGAATGGGGTATCGAAAGGATCTTGTACAACACAAAGATCCAATTGTGAGCACAAGCACAGACAAACCCCGAGATCCCAACAGATAGTTGCCTGCCGCCGTACGGCCGCGAGCCCCGGGCAATCGCACCGCCCCGAGGGCTTCGGCGGGTCGGATATCCTCACTGACCCTGACATATCGGGTGCCTCAAGCCACCCGGCCACCCGCCTCGGCGAACTGCGACGCGCCGGCGCCGTCTTCCGGCACCCGCGCCACCACGTGCCCGGCGTGGAGGAGTGCCTGCCCCTGTCGATGGAGGCCGCGTGTGCCGCCGCCGGCGAGACGCGTCCGCACCGTCGAACCGATGGCTTGCCACGCGGACTTCGACCGCCACCGCTATCGTCACGCACCCCGCCGCCGCCGCCCGCCCGCCGCGACCGGCGCGTACGGCCGTGACGCCGGCGAGGAACAGGTATGGCGGGAGACCGCCGTCAGCCGCCGAGCGACTGGGCCGGTACAGGTGCGGCGATCGGCGGGGGCGGTGATGCTCGCTCGGTGTCGCCTGACGGCAGGGGCGGCTGGGTATCGCGTTTGCGTAGCAGGAGTCCGCCGGTCAGCAGTGCCGCAGCGGCCCACGCGGCGGTCACGCCGAGGCCGGCCCAGGGGCGGATGGGCAGGCTGCCGGAATCGGTGGTGCTCTGGACGCCCAGCCCCGCGCTCATCGGCGCGATGCTCACGAGCAGGCGCTGCCAGCCCGGGTCGCCCCTGGTCCGGGCGATGATCGGGACGATGTGCAGCAGGCCGAGGACGCCCCCGATGCCGGCGGCCGAGTCGCGCACGGCGGTGCCGACACCGAAACCCTGCGCTCGACGCCGTCGCCCAAGCTCACCACGCCACCCTCGCCACCAGCGCACGCCCCGAAGGGGCCTGGCCATCACCGTGCTGTTCGCACCGCCATCCGGCCCAACTTCCCCTTGAGGTAGTCATGCAGCCGCCACCGGCCCTTGAGGTAGTTGTACAGCCGCCACCGGGGCCCGGCCTGCGCGGACGCAGGCCCGGCGGCCACGGCGATGGAGGTTGTGCGTCCGAGGGAAGCGCGGGCGCCACCGATGGCGGTGTTCCCGCGACACACGATTGCGCGTGAGCCGTACCGCGCACACCTACGACCCTCCTGATGGGCGACTTTCGAATACTCGACCGGCCCGGTCGGACCGCCGCGCCGCACTCTCGTGCACCGGCCGCCCATCGACACGGCGGGTGCGCGCTATCCGGGTGAAGTACACGAACAGCCTTCACTCGAAAGGGATGGATCGTACGCGAGCTGTCAATCTGAATGATGTGCCGCCCTCTCCCGGCCGACCGTGGGCGTGCTCCCGGCCCGCGAACTGCCGCATCCAGCCCGGCCCGCCGCCTCGTCACCCGCTCACCCGCCGGTGCGCCACGACGACCCTGCGACCTTCACCATCTCGGAAGGAACCCGCAACCACCATGAGTAACGACATCGCCTACGCGAAGATCCACCCCGCGATCGGAGTGGCCCGGGTGGGCAACAGCACCCGCGACGACGGCTGGTACTACGGCCCCGAGACACCGGACCCGGATCCGATGCCGGCCGGCTCCCTCAAGGACGACACCGGTGCCTTCAAGCGCCAGGCGGCCCGTTTCCGCCTCTACGGCTACGACAGCGCCGGCAACGTCGTACGCGAACTGACGGCCACCGACGCCGGAGTCGCGATCGAGTGGGGCGTCCACGTCGCGAACCAGAAGGCCGCCTGGTACGAGTTCAGCCTCGCCCTCGACATCCCCGACATGCAGGGCCACAGCACGCCGAGGCGCAACAAGGGCATCGATCGTCGCAGCCTGGTCATCGATCCCGGCCGCAAGACCCTGCGCGCCGGCACCGGCCAGAGCGTGGAGTTCACCGGCGGCGCGTTCCAGGGCATCGCCGTCCCGCTGGGCCGGATGCACACCGACGAGCGCGGCCGGCTCGTGGTGCTCGGCGGCTCCGGCCGGTCCGGCGCGAAGAACAACGAGGAACTGCACTCGTTCGGCAACAACGACGGCTGGTACGACGACATCTCGGACGGCCCGGTCACCGCCACGCTCACCCTGGACGGCCGCCCCATCGAGGTCAAGCCCGCCTGGGTCGTGGTGGGCCCGCCCAACTACGCACCGGATATCAAGACCGTGCGCACCGTCTACGACCTGCTCCTCGACGTCTTCGTCAACAAGGGCAAACTGCCCCGCCCCGTCCAGGTGTCCTTCAAACAGCACATCGAGCCCCTCCTGCGGCGCTTCGGCGACCTGCAGTGGGTCAACAAGGGCTTCGCCACCCACTTCGGATTCGCCGGCCCGGAGGACTTCACCACCACCGAGGTGCTGCGGCGCCTCTCCAAGCCGGGCAACACCTACCGCGAGCTGCGCCGCCAGGTGTACACCGCCATGCGCAACTACGAGCGGGACGGACTCGCGCCGATGACCTGGCCGTGGTTCTACGGCGACGGCATGGCCAGCCGCCCCAAGTCACCGCGGCAGTACATGACCCTGTCGGCCCTCCAGATGGACATGCTGCTCAAGTGGTCCAACGGCGAATTCGTCGACACCCCCTGGAGCGGCTTCCCCAGCCACCTGGAGAAGGCATCCCTCGCCGATCAGCCCGGGCTCCTGGACCGCGCCGCTCTCGACTTCTGCCTCGCCGACGCCTTCCACCCCGGCTGCGAGATCACCTGGCCGATTCGGCACGCGACGATGTTCGCCGAACCGTTCCGCATCCTGCACCGCGCCGAGGGACAGGCGGAGCCCGACTACGGCGCGGAACTCACTCCCGAGAAGGCGCTGGCCGCCGACGGCCCGCTACACGCGCAGGGCCCGGGCGGCCTGACCCGGTGGATGGCCATCCCCTGGCAGACGGACACCGCCAGTTGCCGCTCGGGCTACGAGTCCACCGCCGGCCTGGGCCCCCGGTACGACCCTCACCTGCCGACCTTCTGGCCCGCCCGGGTGCCCAACCACGTGCTGACCGAGCGCGACTTCCGGATCGTGAACAAGGAGGGCGGCCCGACCCCCTCGGAGGACGAGCGCGAGGCGGCGTTCAACAATCGGGCCTCCTGGCTGCGCGGTCTGCACGGCACCTACAAGGAGCAGTTGAAGCAGGCCGCCGCGGAGTGGCACCACTTCGGCGTGGTGGAGACCCGCCGCTACACCGTCGGCGACAACAAGTACCCGCAACACGTCCAGGTCGAGTCCGTGCCCGGCTTCGCCCTCGAAGGGGTGCCGGACGAGCGGAATCTGGTCACCCTGCATGTACCGCAGACCGCTGCCGCCGACGCCCAGGGTGCGGCGCTGTCCGCCCTCGCCGAGCACATCGGCCTCGCCCCCGAGAACATCACCGTCGGCTACATCGACAAGCTCGACCCCTTCGGGGAGGACGCCGCCAACGGCGCCGGCCGCCACGAGAGCCGTTCGTGACGGTGGACCACACCGATCGTCCGGCGGCCACCGCGACCGTGTACGACGTGGTGGTCGCCGGCGGCGGCCCGGCGGGCGCCGCAGCCGCCCTGGCACTGGGCCGCGCGGGCCGCACCGTCCTGCTCGCGGACGCCGCCACCGGACCGCCGCCCGTCGGCGAGGCGCTACCGGCCGCCGCCCGGGTCCTGCTTCGCGACCTCGGCACGCAGGACGTCCTCGACGAACGCCACCATCTGCCCTGCTACGCGAACCTGTCGGCCTGGGGCTCGGACGACCTCGCCGCCCAGGACACCATCCTGGACCCGCACGGCCACGGCTGGCACCTCGACCGCGGCCGCTTCGACCGGGAACTGCGCGAGCGCGCCCGCCTCCTCGGCAGCGAAGTGGCCGACCACACCACGGCCCGGCCCGCCGGCCGCTCCGGCGACGGCACTTGGAGCGTTGAGCTGCGCGGCCCCGGCCGGCGCCGCACCGTGCGCTGCCGCTGGTTGGTCGACGCCACCGGCCGCCGAGCGGGCCTGGCCACCGCGGCCGGCGCCCGCCGGGTGGTCCACGACCGGCTGGTCGCGCTCTGCCTGACCCTGCCCCCATCGACCACGCCCACCCCCGACGCCTCGACCCTCGTGGAGGCATCGCCGGACGGCTGGTGGTACACGGCGCTGCTGCCCGCCGGCCACCGGCTGCTCGCCCGGTACACCGACGCGGACCTGCCGGGCGCCCGGACGGGCGATACCGGCCTGCTCACCGACGTGGCCCGCACCCGCCACACCGGCGCCCGGGTGTCCGCGCACCCGTGGCCGGCCGCCGCTGTACGGCGCGCGCCCGCCCACACCGTCCGCCTGGACGCCGTCCACGGCGACGGCTGGGTCGCCGCCGGCGACGCCGCCGCCGCCTTCGACCCGCTGTCGTCGCAGGGCATCATCACCGCCCTGTACACCGGCATGCGGGCCGGCCAGGCGGTCCACGACCACCTCGGCGGCGACCGCACCGCCCTCACCCGCTACGCCGCCGAACTCGACACGATCACCGGCGTCCACCTGCGCAACCGGCGCACCTTCTACGGCCTCGAACACCGATGGCCCCGGCACGCCTTCTGGCACCGCCGCCACACCGCCGGCCCGACGGATCCCGTCGACGGCCGAGCGAACACCCGACCCGATCCGATCCCACCCCCAGGAGTGCCCGCATGACCACCACCGACGTCATCTCCGTGTCCGACGCCGACGCCGCCCCCCGCCACGGCCACCGGTTCCTGCTCATCGGCACCGGGACGATCTTCGCCTACCACCTCGCGCTCTACCGTGTCCCCGTCCACGCCTTCCAGATGATCAACAAGTTCGGCCTGGACGGGGGCCTGCGGAAGAAGTACCTCGACGACCTCGCGAACCACGAGGACCAGCGGGTGTACTACTCCCTGTTCTCCGAGGGCCATTGGCCTCTCAAGGAGATCGTCGACGGCACCCGCGACTCGCTGCCCGTGGAACTCGAGCGGGTGACCGTGGACAGCTCCGGCAATCGCACCTTCACCAAGATCCTCGACGAGACCACCGCCACCTGCCGCAAGCAGGACGTCGTCCACTACAAGCCGCTCGACGCCACCGGCTACCCCGAAAACCTCACCTACCTCGCCTTCGGCGAGGGATCCGAGATCCACCTGGCCCACCAGCTCGCCGCCTCGCCGAACTGGGACGAGGTCATCACCACCACGCAGCCCGCAGGGTTCCAGCAGAGCGACCTCGACCACGCCGCCGCCGTCACCATCCCCGCCATCAAGGACCCGAAAGGCGTGGTCAACACGAGCCCCCTGGTCAAGGGCAAGCCCTACGAGGGCCTGATCGGGACCCGCGAGGTCACCTTCACCGCCGGGCGCCAAGGCTGGTGGAACCACACCAGCCTCAACACGTAACAACGAACATCGAGCGCCGCAGCGCCCGTTCGGCTCGTCGTCGCGCATGGCGGGCTGCCGGGTCGTCGGCGACTTGGTGGCGGCTCGCCATGTCGTCGCCGTAGAACCACCGACCTCCGACGCGGCCCCGCCGGCGAAAACCGACGGGGCCGCGTCGGTCCACCCTCCGCCTTCGCGGCCGCGCGTATGGCCGGTTCCCGGCCCGGCCAAGCCGCGCGTTCGCGTCCCCCGGGACGGGACGTCTTGACCCCGCCCAGCTGACGTATCGATCCCGCCCGGCTGCGGTCTCCCGGCCCGGCGCCTCCACACAGGGCTTCTCGATCCGCCCGTCCGCGGCGAACGCCTGGCCCAGGCGGGTGGTGTGGCCCACGCGCCCGAACACCCGCAGCAGGTCGTATCCGTGTTGCCGTGTCAGATTCCGGGGGCGCGACGCCGGTCGATGGGATGTTCAACGTCTCCGCCGGATGGCCGAGTTCGGTGACGATGACGGGGCCTTGCCGTCGCCGATACCCTCGACCCGGGCCAACTCGACGACGTCCGCCAACGGCCACCGTCCCGATGCCCACAACCGGAAGACGAGGCTCCACGACCCGCGGTGAGGCGCGTGGAGGCGGTGGTCAACGACGTGCGGCTCGACCGGCTCGGGATTCGGCCCGAGCAGGCTCGCGGCACCGCGCTCTCGCAGCTCGCCACCGGGAATTCCCGCCGATACTCGCCCGCACCTCGGGTATCCGCACCGACGTGGCCGTTCGCCTGGCAACGTCTCTTCGCGGGTGACCGGGTCACCTACGCAGCCGAAGTCAGCCGCCGCACCTCAACGCAGGAGGACAGCAGATGACCAGCCATGGCTCCCTTGCGGGCAGCGAAGTCCCGGACCCCTTGGGGACGTTGCACCGAGCATTGTGGATCGGCGGCGGCCAATGGGCCGGAAAGTCGACAGTGGCCCGGCTCCTGGCCGTCCGGTACCGCGTCACCGTCTATCACTACGACTACCACGACGCTCGCGGTCACAACGATCGCCGGATCGCCCGTCGCCTGAGCCTCGGAGAGCCCGCCACCGAGCCCGACCCGGACAAGGTGTGGGTCCACTCCGCTCCGGAAGAGATGGCCACCGAAACCCTGGCCGGCTTCCCGTACCGGTTCGAGTGGGCCCTGGACGACCTGCGCGCACTCGTCTCGGGCCACCCGATCATCGCCGAGGGCTGGGGACTGCGTCCCGAACTCGTCGCACCCATCATCGACTCACCGCGTCGGATGGTCGTCATGGTGCCCACGCCGGAGTTCCGCCGACACCAACTCCGAGAACTTCCCCGAGCCGCCTCGCTCGGGCACCGCGTCAGCGATCCGGTCCGAGCCCAGGCCAACCGCCTCGCCCGGGATCACCTCGTTGCCAAGGACGCAGTCCACACCGCCCATCAACTCGGCATCCGCGTGATCGAAGTCGACGGTTCCCGCGATGCCGCTGCGATCGCAGAGACAGTCGCAGACCACTTCAGCCCCTACCTCCCGCGTCAACACCACGAGATTTGATCACCACTGGGATTCGGACGGTTCCAAGAGTCGTCTCCGGAGCCGATGTCACACTCCTTGGACCTGCGTCGTCTGGAGGGCATGAGAATCGCAGTTGCCAGGGGAAACGGGCGCACAGGCCGCCGCATGATCGACGAACCACGTCCGTGCGGTGGTGGGGTGCGTGCGCCCGGTCGAGGATCTTCCCAGGGTCGTCCGATCCCGGCGCGAACCGTCGCGATGCCGGAGCCGGTCGGGGCCTTCGCCGATGTCACCGACATCGCCCACACGGGCGAACCGGCCCGATGCGTGCACGGACGCGGGAGTAGCGGGCGGTGGGCGACGGCGCTGCCGGTACCGCCGACCGATGCGCTCGACCGGACCGCGCGTTCGAGACGGCCGGCCGTCGCCGAGCATGCGGACGTTGCACGCCGTGCCGGCTCGCTCGAGACGCGGTCGACGGTGGAGCCGCAGGTATGAGCGCGTGGTTCGGCGACGGACAGGGGGCGGGGCACCCGGCCGGCGAGGACACGCTCGCGCTCGAATTCGAGGCGCATCGCCCTCGGTTGCTGCGGGTGGCGTACATGACGCTCGGGTCGATGAGCGAGGCCGAGGACTGCGTCCAGGAGGCCTGGTTCCGGCTGCGCGGCATCGCGGACCCGGCGGCGATCCGCGACCTGGGCGCATGGCTGATCACCACGGTCGGCCGACTGGCCTTGGACGCGCTCGGCAGCGCTCGCGCGCGGCGGGAGCGGTACGTCGGGACGTGGCTGCCGGAACCGTTGGTCGCTCGGCCCGAGGCGCTCGATCCCGCGGACCGCGTCACCCTCGACGAGTCGGTGAGTATGGCCTTGTTGGTCGTCCTGGAGCAGCTTTCCCCCGCACAGCGCACCGCGTTCCTGCTACACGACGTCTTCGGGCTGCCCTTCGACGACATCGCGGACGTGGTCGGCCGTACCCCGGCCGCCGTACGCCAACTCGCCTCGCGCGCTCGCCGGGACGTGGCGACCGCCCGACCACGCTTTCCGCCCACCGCGGCCGAACAGCGGGAGTTGGTGGCCGCGTTCCTGGCCGCGTGCCGGGAGGGCGATCTGAAGGGGCTGGTGACGTTGCTCGACCCCGATGTGGTGTGCCGAGGCGACGGCGGCGGCGTGGTCACGGCATTGCGTCACGCCGTGCGCGGAGCCGAGAAGGTGGCCGGGCTGATGCTCGACTTCACCCGGCATCCGCTCGACGAGGTGCGGCCCACCGACGTCAACGGCTCGCCCGGCCTGCTGCTGCGCGGCATGGACGGCGTGCTCTCGGTGGCCGCCTTCACGGTGGACGCGGGACGGATCACGGCCATCGACGTGGTCCGCAACCCGCACAAACTGGCGTCCGTTCCACCTCCGCCGGACTGATCCCCGCATCGACCCCAGCACAGATCGACCCCACGGCTCGCCCGTGGGCTGCTTTCGCACGCCCGGAGAGCCGGAGAGCCGGAGAGCCGCAGAGACCGGGAGAGACCGGAGAGATCATGACCATCACCGAAGAGACAACAGAAGTAACGCCCAGAGAGGGCATATTCGCCCGAATCGCCGGCCTGGCCTTGCGTCGCAGCCGGCTCGCGCTCGTGCTGTGGCTTGCCGTGCTCATCGGAGTCTGGGGCGCCGCCTCGTTCGTGGGTGAGGACTACCGCCAGGATTTCTCCCTCTCGGGCACCGACTCGCAACGCGCGGCCGACCTGCTCGCGGCGCACGGTTCCGAGCAGGCGGGCGAGAGCGTACAGATCGTCCTGCGCGACGAGCGCGGTCTGCGGGCTCCGGCGACCGCCGAGCGGGTCCGCGGCATGTTGGCCGAGGTGGCCGAACTCCCGAATGTGGCAGCCGTATTCGGTCTCTATGACGATCCCGCGTCGATCGCCCCCGACGGCACGATCGGGTATGCGACGGTGATTCTGAGCACGCCTTCGGACCAGGTGACCAAAGCCGACGGCGAGCGCGTCGACGACGTCGCGCGGCGAGTCGCGGGGGATGGGCTCCGGGTCGAACTGGGCGGTGGTGCAGCGCGGTTGATGGGTCAGGGGCAGGGTGGTGCGGCCGAGGGAGTGGGCCTCCTGGCGGCGCTGGTGGTCCTGGTGCTGATGTTCGGGACGGTCATCGCCGCCGGACTGCCCATCGTGACCGCGCTGTTCGCGGTCGGCTCCACCCTGGGCGTGATCATCCTGGCGTCGCGGCTGTTCACGATCGCCGACTACACGCCGTACGTGATGATGCTCGTCGGGTTGGGCGTCGGGATCGACTACGCGTTGCTGATCTTCGTCCGCTACCGCGCCGAACTGGTGCGCGGCGTAGCGCCGGAGCCGGCCACCAAGACGGCGCTCGAAGCCGCGGGTCGGACCGTGTTCTTCGCCGGCTGTACGGTCATCCTCGCCCTGCTGGGGCTGGTCGCCCTGGGCCTGGGGTCGTTGCAGGGCATGGCGTTGTGTGTGGCGTTGACGGTCTTGGTGACCATGCTCGCGGCGCTCACCCTGCTGCCCGCCCTGCTCGGTGTGTTCGGGGAGCGCTTCGCGCGGCAGTTCACGGTACGGGCGGCCAAGCGCGCCGCGCGTGGCCGCAGGCCCGAAGGCGCGATGTGGCGCGCGATCGCGAACGCGGTGCAGCGACGGCCGATGGTGGCCCTGCTGGTCGGCGTGCTCGGGCTCGGCGCACTTGCCGCGCCGGCGCTGACCTTGCGACTGGGGTTCGCCGACGCGGGCAACGACGCGCCGGACACCACGAGCCGCCGCGCCTACGATCTGCTCGCGCAGGGGTTCGGTCCCGGTTTCAACGGTCCGTTGATCGTCGTGGTGGACGGCGGGAACGCCGGTGCGGAGCAGGCGGGCGCGACCGCGCGCCGGGTACTGGGCGAGACCCCGGGGGTGCGGGCCGCGGGAACGCCGATGGTCACCCGCGACGGCGCGGTCGCCACCGTGATCGTGCATCCGGTTTCGGCGCCGCAGGACGAACGGACCTCGGAGCTGGTCTCGACGCTGCGAGACGACGTGCTGCCGGGCCTGTCCACGCAGACGGGGGCGCGGTACCTGGTGGGCGGAGCCACCGCGGTGACCGAGGACTATGCCGACAAGGTGGCCCGACGGATGCCGCTGTTCGTCGCGATCGTGGTCGGCCTGTCGGTGCTGTTGCTGATGGTGGTGTTCCGTTCGGTGTTGATCCCGATCAAGGCGGCGTTGCTGAACCTGCTGAGCATCGGGGCCGCCCTGGGGGCCATCGCGTTGGTGTTCCAGCGTGGCATGTTCGGCATCGAACCCGGTCCGGTCGAGGCATACATCCCGGTGACCATCTTCGCGATCGTGTTCGGGCTGTCGATGGACTACGAGATCTTTCTGGTCTCGCGCATCCGCGAAGAGTGGACCCGGACCCGTGACAGCGCGTTCGCGGTCCGGGAGGGCCTCGCCCACACCGGCTCGGTGATCACCGCGGCCGGGGCCATCATGGTCGCCGTCTTCGGTGCCTTCATGCTCAGTCCGGAGCGGATGCTCCAGCAGATCGGGTTCGGCATGGCGGTGGCCATCTTCGTGGACGCGGTGGTCATCCGGTGCCTTGTCGTACCGGCGATGATGCAACTCCTCGGCCGCTGGGCCTGGTGGATGCCGGCGTGGCTGGATCGGCTGCTGCCTCGCGTCGAGGTGGAGCGCGGCTGACGGTCGAGGCGGTGTACCCCCGCCGGAGCCGCGTCGAGGTCGGCCAACCGGGCGTGGGCCGTCGCGGCCGACACCAAGTGCCGGGCGTCGGCGTACGCGTAGCGCGGCGCAAGCTCCGGGCCCAACGCGTCCGCGTCCCGTCCCGGGCCGGCGGGCGCCGACGCGATCGGCCGGCGACACGGCGTCCGGGGGTGGTTCGACCCTGGTCGGCGTCGCCGGCCGTCGGGGACCACCGATGGCCGGGCGCGGTGGCGATGGTGACCCGGGCGCGCCTGTCGCTGCACTCGTCCGCCACCGCCGGTACTCCGAACGAGACGACGTCTCAACCGCGCTGTGCCGCCGTGACCTTGTCGGTTTGTGCCTTGTGGACGCCCGGTGGCAGCTCCTGGTCGGCGTTTTGCGAGGCGCCCTGCACGATGACGTAACCGGCGCGGGTCGTGGTCATCCTGGCGCTGAGGCCGAAGTCGGAAGAGACCTTGAAGGCGATGCTTTCGTCACCGACGTTCGGGGTCGGCAACGGCGTTACGTGGTACGTCAGCGACGGTGTGCCGTAGCGGAAGGTGCCGCATGAGGGGAGAGCCGCCTTGGCGTCCTTCAACAGCTTCTCGGCCGCGCCCGGTTGATACGAGGCGAGGGAGAACGCGTACTGCGACTTCGCCGCGCCCGGCGGGGTCAGCTCGCCGCTGATGTGTGCGACGGAGGCATGGGTCGCGCCGCCTCCGCCCATCAGGTCCATGATGGGCTGGCAGGCAGGCTTGTCGACGGTCGACACGTCCGGCTCCTCGACCTCCGGCGTCGTAACCCGCCAGCCGGTGGACGGGAGGTCGGCGGCGACCACGAATGCCGCCCTGAGCTGCGCCGCGTTGAGCGTCTTGGCCGGTGAGCCCTTGCCATCCGACGGTCGTGACGTGCCGCTGCCGGACGGCGCGGGGGTGCCGGACCCGGACGCCTGCGGGGAACCGGGGGCACTGGTGTTGGAGGATCCGGTCGTGGCACTGGTCGTCGGCGAACCGCTCTTGCCGTCCGCGTTGTTGCCGGAGTTGCCGGAGTCGTCGGAACAGCCGACGGCGAACAGCAGCAGCGGGGCCACCGCCGCCGCGGTCAATCGTTTACGCGCGGAGGGCATGAGTTTCCGTCTTTCTGTGGGCGGTGTGCCGGGAGCAGGGTTTGTCCGACGATACGTGTGTCGCAGTGGAGAGTCGGGAGAGTTACCCTCCGACCTGCGGTGGTGCACTGAAGCGGATGTGCGGGTGCCTTTTCGATTCCGCGGGTACCGGTGTGTGCTCCGGGTGAGGAAATTGTCCTACGCGGGCACGCGCGTGGGCGCATCCTCGCGCAATCGGGACTGCAAATGCGGTGGGAAAGCCCCCGCGCGCCCGCGGCCTTCCGAGCTTCTTCCGCTCGGGCCTCCACGAACTCGTCCACGGCACCGAACACGACTGGGACTTCGCCGAGTGGGATGGCCGGGCATCGACTACCGGCAGGCGCGCAGCCGCTCGGATGGGTGGGGTCCATGACGGCGTGATCACCGAGGGCCGTTCCGTTGGGGCTCGGCGTCGGACGGGGGATTCCGAAGGACCGTACGGAATCCCCTTGCCCAATGGTCAAGAATCGTTGACCATTGGGCGCATGCCTGCCGATGATCTTCCCGAGTCGCTTCACGTCACCACCGAGGAGCAGCTGCGTGCCGTCTCCAATCTCACGCGCCGCCGGATCATGGCCGTGCTCCGCTTCGAGCCGGCGACGATCACGCAGATCGCCGCGCGGGTGGGCCTCGCGAAGGGGAGTTCCAGCTATCACGTGCGGCTGCTCGAGCGGGCCGGCCTGGTGAAGGTGGTGCGGACGCGGAAGGTGCGGGGGGTCACCGAGCGGTACTACGCGATGGCCGCGCAGGCGATCGTGCTGCCGGATCCGGGGGCGGGGCAGCCGGATGTGCTGATGCGGCATGTGGTGGCGGACCTGGAGGCGGCACCGGTGGATGCCGAGCGGCATGTACGGATGGCGCATCTGCGGCTCACCGGTGAGCAGTTCGCGGAGCTGGGGGCGCGGCTGCAGGCACTGGCGGACGAGTATCGGGAGCTGTCCGATCCGTCGCTGCCGGACGTGTCGCTCGCCTTCGCGCTGTTCCGGCCGGCGCCGCGCGAGCAAGCCGAGGGCGATGCCAAGTGACCTCGGATGTTGGGAAGTTGCCGACGGGGTTCGGACGGCTGTGGACCGCGCAGACGGTGTCCTCGCTCGGTGACGGGGTGATGCACGCCGCGCTGCCGCTGCTCGCGTTGACGTTGACGCGGGATCCGATGGCGCTCGCCGTCGTCACGGCCGCCGGGACGCTGCCGTGGCTGCTCTTCGGGGTGCTCGGCGGTGCGCTGGTGGACCGCTGGGACCGTCGGCGCACGATGTGGGTCGCGGACGCGGCGCGTGCGGTGCTGCTCGCGATACCGGTGGCGGCGGCCATGCTGGACGTGCTGAGCGTTCCGTTGCTCGCGGCCGTCGCCTTCCTGCTCGGCCTCGGCGGACTCTTCTTCGACACGGCCGCCACGGCCTACCTGCCGGATCTGCTCGGCCGCGACCCCGTACTGCTGGAGCGTGCCAACTCCCGCCTGCGCGGCGCCCAGACCGCTGCGTCCGGCTTCGCGGGGCCGCCCGCGGGCAGTGCGCTGCTCGCACTCGGGCGGGCGGTTCCGCTGGTCGCCGACGCGGTGTCGTTCGCGCTCTCCGCACTGCTCGTTCGGTCGCTGCCCGCCGTGCCGCGGCCCGTACCGCAGGCCCGCGAGTCGCTGCTTCGACAGGCGCGGGCCGGGGCCTCGTACGTCTTCCGGGACCGGTTGCTGCTCGGACTCGCGCTTCGTCCGGCGGTCGGGAACGTCGCCTTCCTCGCCGTGGAGACCGTACTCGCCCTCTTCGCGCACGAGCGTCTCGGCATCGACACGTTCGGCTACGGCCTGCTCCTGACGGCAGAGGCCACCGGCGGTCTGCTCGGTGCCGCGATCGCCTCCTTCCTCGGCCGGCGACTCGGCACCGGCACCGCGCTGACCTGCACGGCAGCGGTGGAGGGGCTTGCCATCCTGGGGCTTGCCGCCGCCCCGAATCCGTACGTGGCCGGGCTCGCACTCGCCGTCTGCGGGGCGGGCATGGGCGCCACGATGGTGCTCGGGCCGTCCCTTCGGCAGGCGATCGTCCCCGCTCACCTGATGGGCCGGGTCGCCTCCACCTCCCGCATGCTCGGCATGTGCGCGGCCCCGTTCGGCGCCTTCCTCGGCGGCTGGCTGGCCACCGCGTACGACATACGCACCCCGCTCTACGCCGCCGCCGGCCTCCTGCTCGCCATGACCGCCGTCACGGCGACCATGACCGGCAACCGCCGGGTCGAGGCGGCGCTGCGTGACGCCGCATCGGCCGGCGGTCCGGGCCACCCCGAATCCGCGGATCCCGTCCGGGAAGCTGCGCCCGAACTGTCGTGACGCATTCGCGGAAGTCGGCGTCGGCCGGATCCGAGGACGCACCCGAGTGCGACTCCGGACGGATGGGCCTCGGGGTCCGTCTGAAAGCGCCCGAAGTTCCCCGCGCGGGCGCGGGTGTGTGCGCGGCGCGTTACCGGGGCCGGACGGCGAAGACGCACATCGCGAGGCGGTGGCCTGGGTCGCGGCTCCTTGTAGCGGTTCGCGAACTTCTCGTTGACCCTGATGCCGTCCGGGCCCAGGGCGTCGGCGGGGGATTCGGCCATCAGGATGATGCCGCCCCTACTGGTCGAGTAGACCTGTGACCGGGCCATGTCCGGCCGTCGGTGGCTGGCGGGTGGCGGGTGGATGGCGTCCCTCGCCGTCGCGACTGCCGGTGGAGGGCGTGTGCGGCCACGATGGCGGCCTTCGGGGGCAATCGATGAATGAAGGTTCGGCACACGGCGTGCCTGGCCACACGTTGCCGTGCCGCATGTCAGGCTGATCCGATATGTCGGCTATACCCGGCATGACACCTTGCCCGGGTCGACTGTCGTGCCGAACTGTCGGCCATCTACCATTGATTGGATAGGCGGGAACCGTGAGCGTCAAACCTGTGCCCGAGGACTACCCGCGCGTTACGCCCTACCTCTGCGTCGACGGAGCAGCGGCCGCGATCGACTTCTACGTCTCCGTCCTCGGCGCGACCGAGCGCATGAGGATGCCCGCGCCCGGTAGCAAGATCGGCCACGCCGAACTCCAACTCGGCAACTCGATCGTCATGCTCGCGGACGAGTACCCGGACATGGGCTTCCGCAGCCCGAAGGCGGTGGGTGGCACGCCGGTGACCCTGCACGTGTACGTCGAGGACGTCGACGCGGTCTTCGCGAGTGCCCTCGCCAACGGCGCCACGGAACTCCGGGCGGTGAAGAACGAGTTCTACGGCGACCGAGCCGGCCAGTTCGAGGACCCCTTCGGCCACCGCTGGAGCGTCGCCTCGCACGTCGAGGACGTCCCCGAGGACGAAATGGCGAAACGGGCCGAGGAAGCCATGCAGAGCGGCGACTGATCCACGGCGTGCACGCGCGGTGCGAGCGCGGGCCGGTGAAGATCGCCGCACGTCACGGGGCCAGGACGTGCCCCGCCGCATCGCGGAGGCCACGGCACCACCGGCCGCGACGGCCGAGGCTGCGGCAACCGGCAGTCGCAGGGTCCATGCGCGCAGCTTCGCCGACTTGGATGCCTGAGCCAGTAGCGCGTCGCGTCCCCGTAGTACGGCCGGCCCGACGCCGGTGAGAGTCAGCGCCATACCGACGCCGAAGACCGCCACCATCAGGAGCGCGACACCGAATCGGCCGGTGAGCAGCCCGCTGACAGCACGAGGAACGCGGAGGGCGAGGGCGGCAGGCCGCCGGATGTGCCGAGCGGCACGAGGCCGCGCCTGGTGAGCAGCGACGCGGTGGAGACGACATGACTGTGCCCGTGCCCGTGCGTGTGGCCGTGGCCGTGTCCGTCCTTGTGGCTGTGGCTGTGGCCGTGCCCGTGCGTGTGATCGTGGCCGTGTCGGTGGGTGAGGGTGGACCGGTGGCGTCGGAGAAGGTTCACTCCCACGCCGACCACGACCAGCGCGGCGATCAGTTGAAGCCGGCTCGTCAGTGCGGCGACGTCCGGGGCGCTCTCGGCGGCGGCGAGCCACCACCCGACGGCGAGCGCGGCCACCGACGCGGTGTGCATGGTCGCGACGATGACGCCCAGCCACAGCGCATGTCGCGCTCGGGACCGACCGCCGAGGAGGAAACCTGCCGCAAGCATCTTCCCGTGACCCGGCGCGCAGGCATGGAAGGCGCCCACGATCGCGGCGACGAGCAGCGCCACGGGCAGCGCGGCACGGTGGTCGAGCAGCGCGGCCGGATCCGTGGTCCAGACGGTGCCACGCCCCTGCGCCTGTCCGGCGTCGACGGAGTGGTCGGCGCTCGACGGGCCGACGGCGAGCGTACGTAGTCGGTGACAGTCAGGTCGCCGGTCGAGATGGTCAGCGACGCGCCGTCGACCTCGGACATCGCCTCGACCTGGCCGGTCCACTGCGGAAGCGTCGAGGCCGCGGCCCCGGCCTTGGTGTTGCCGACCTCGGGGTCGGAGACCATAGGACGAAACCAACATCGCCTCGCAGCGAGAGTTCCCTGTTGGGACAACGAGAGTTCGCCGGCGGGTCATGTCACGACACGAGGTGATCGCCGCTATTCACGCAAGCGCCGCGCGGTCGTCACCCGGTACGGTCCCACTGGTGATAGGCCGACGTGGAGTCGGACGCACACTCGACCGATCATCCATACGCCCATCCGCTCGTCCCTCACCATCCCCGAATCGCACAGCGGCTGCCGCGTCCGGGCCGGGGTGGCGTCGAAGGCCCGTACCCCGCGCACGTCGTCCGCCGCCGGGCGCATGGAGAGATTGGGTGGGCGCCGATGAGTTTCCCCGCGGACCACAGTCCAAGATGATGACCGGTGCGCCGCGACATGAGCACGCACCGACCGAACCCGCCGAGAACCGGCACGAGACACCAAGGAACCCTCGATGCGCACTTTGATCAGCACGGCGTTCATCTCGCTCGACGGCGTCGTGGAGGCCCCGGGCGGCGAGCCCGGCTACCGCAACTCCGGATGGACCTTCAAGGACATCGAGTTCCTTCCCGAGGCGTTCGAGATCAAGGGCCGTGAGCAGCAGGAGGCCGCGGCGATGATGCTGGGCCGGGTCAGCTATCAGGCGTTCAGCGCGGTGTGGCCGGACATGGAGGACTTCGCCGACTACAAGGTGATGCCGAAGTACGTCGTCTCCACCACGCTGTCCGAGGGCGACCTGGTGTCGAACTGGGGCGAGACCACGATCCTGCGCTCCCTTGAGGACGTCGCCGCGCTCAAGGAGACCGACGGCGGACCGATCATCGTGCACGGCAGCGCCACCTTGAACCAGGCCCTGTCGGACGCGGGCCTGATCGACCGCTACCACCTGCTCGTGTTCCCGCTCCTGCTCGGCGCGGGCAAGCGCCTGTTCAGCGCCACGGACAAGGACACCCAGAAGCTGAAGCTGGTCGAGCACGAGGCGTACGCCAACGGTCTGCAGAAGAACGTCTTCGACGTCGTCCGCTGACCACGCTCCCGCGGCGTGCGACCCGGGCGCCGGGCGGGCGTTCCGGGACCGGCGTCACCGAAATGCCCGCCGACGGACCGCGGTCGGCGACGCCTCGCCGTCTGCCGGTCGTGACGTGCCGCTGCCGGTCGGCGCGAGGGTGCCGGGCCCGGACGCCTACCGGCCCTCCCCGGTGGTCACCCATTCCGGACGGAAAGGTTCAGTGCTCGCAGAGGGAGAATTGTCGTTCGTAGATCTGCTCGTTGTGTTCGTCGACGAAGAACTTGCGTTCCTGCATGAGTTGTTCGCGGTGGTTCCTGGCCTGTTCGAGCGTCATGGTCGAGGTGTCGGACCATGGTTGTTGCGGCGGCACATCGGATGTCGAGACGATCCTTTGCGACGGGTCGACCAGGAAGAACGCGAGAATTTTGCGATATCCCGGGCGGGTGGGATCCGTGAGCCGGAATGAGCCGACGCGGTGTTGCAGGATGTTGGGGAACGCCAGACAGCGGCCCGCTGGGGTCGATGCGAATCCCAGCATCTGGTTCAGTGCGTCTTCGTCCTCCAAGCCGTAGACGTCACGCACGCCGTTGTCGTCGTTCTGTTCGTAGCGCGGGTCGTCGAGAGCCGCCCGGAAGCTCAGCCTGCTTTCGGTGATGTTCTCGCTGTCCCAGTAGTAGATGGCGGTAGAGACGATCCGCTCGTTCATCATTCCCTCGACATGCCAGGAACCGCCCGGGTATTCGGGCTTGTCCGGGGTGAGATGAATGGTGGCGAGCTTGACGATGACCTGGAGACGGCGGCCGCGCAGGTCGACTCGGGCGGATTCATCGGGCAACCGGGGAGGGGTGAAGGCCGGGGCGTCCGGGACGACCGGACGGCGGTTTTCCCACCAGTCGTCCTGAGCCGCTTCCCATGCGTGAACGGCTTCGTCGTAGGCGTCCTCATCACTGTAGGAGGACTCGTCCGGAGGCTCCGGCTCCGAGTCGTACCACCCGTAGGGATCGGCCTCGATCCGCAGGGGTCGCGGATGGCGCAGATCGGTGAGTACGTTCTCCAGCAGCGGGCGCAGGCGAGCCAACAAGTCCGGTAGTACGGCGGCCAGTTCACGATGAGTGTCGGGGTGGACGTTGTTGACGTACGAACGGAAGGCGACATCGCCGTCGTCACTGACGTCGACGTCCGTGGGTAGCCACTGGAATTTCTCCGAGACCTCGTACTTCGAGTAGCGGCTCGTCGGGTTCTGCCAAGCCCGCTCGGGCGCCTCGCTCACCCCTCTCACCAGGCAGAACAGTGAGGGATGGACCAGATCCAGTACCTGGCCGTCGGATCCGGGATGCCAGTCCTGTTCTGCTTCGGGGACCTGTTCCAGAGCCCGAACCGCCTCGCGCAGCCGGGATCGGAGCTTGTCGTCGATCAGCGTGTCCGACTGCCACACCCCGTCGACGGCGGACACCTCGACGCCGGTTCGTTCGTCCCGCAACGCGGCGTAGTGCAGGAGTTCGGCAAGCACGTAACGAACCTGTGCTTCGGTGAGGCCCTGGGCGACCGCTTCCTGCGTCCACCTGGCGACGATGTCGGCATCGTTCATCTTGGCGAACCACCCCGGCTTCGCCCGGATGTGTGCGCTGCACTGCATCATCTGAAGTTCCCGCAGCGTTCGGGGTGTCGCGAACGATATGGAACGGGAAGCATGAAAGGGCAGCGGGAAAGCAGACAGGCCGGTCAATTCTCTTGATCCTCCCAGTCGGTGTGCGGTGGCGGGAAGGATACTTCAGCAGAGCGACACCGCCTGTGGCCCTGTCATCGCCTGGATCATCGGGGAGCAGTCGTGGCGCGAGCGGACCGGCCGTCTCCGACGCACGACGGGACCGGGGGCCCGCCGAGCGCCGAGTCGGCTCGGCGGGCCACCGAGGCCGTCCGGCGGATCGAGTCCGCGCGGATCGTCAGCGCGCCGGCCCGCTACATCGCCGACTTCGAACTCGCCGAGGACGTCGCACAGGAGGCGCCGGCGGAGGCGCTCGTACGGCCTGCAGGCGGCGATCGCGGCCTGTCACGCGTCCGCGTCCTCGGTGCCGGAAACCGACCGGGAACGCGTCGTACTCCTGTACGAGGCCCTCGGTCGGCCGTCCGGTTGGGGCGCTCCCGCCACCCGGGGTCCCGACCGCCTCGTCGTCGGTGGCGGAGCGGGCCGATTCTCGCGATCGACCGTTGGCGAGAGGCGTGTGGGGGAGTCGCCGCTTTCGGTCCGGACGCATGTCCCAGCCGGATGCTCTTACTTCAGATCGGCGAGGAGGTCGTCCAGGGCCTTCTCGAGGGCTGCGGCGTTGGCCGGATCGAACCAGGTGGTGCGGATGCGCTCGTTGCTCCCCTTGGGCGTCTCGTGGTCGGCGGCGAGTTGGTGCAGAGGGCGGCTCTCGTCGCCCAGGGAGCGGCCGACGTTCCGGAAGAGGCCGCGCACGTACCGGTCGGCGGCGTCGGCGGCGATGCCGTGGCCGGTGGCCCACGCGGTGAGTGTGGCGAGGTAGGCGTAGTGGGCGGTGAGCGTCCCGGTCAGTGCGGAGAAGGCGTTGAAAGCGTCCTCGTCCGCGACGGGGAGCGCTCCGCCCAGCTGGTCGAAGAGAGAGTCCACCAGCGGGTGCGAGGGGCAGGTCACGGTGACGGAGCGGCGCTCGCGCACGGCGGGCAGCGGGATGGCGCGGACGATCGGGGCGCCGGTGACGAGGGTTCGGCGCAGGTCGTCGGTGGCGACGCCGGCCATCAGGTTGACCACGGTCCTGTCGTCGTCCACCTTCAGCCCGGCGAGCGCCTCGTGGTGGTCTTGGCGGCGTACGGCGATGATCACCAGCTCGGAGCGGTCCAGCACCTCCTGGTTGTCGGCGCACACATGGACGCCTTCGAAGCGTTCGGACAGTTCGGCTGCGGTGCGGGCCCCTCGCGGAGAAAGGAAGACGTCCGGCGACGCATCGCCCCCGTCGCGCAGGCCCTCGACGATGGCCCGGCCGATCTCGCCCACTCCGATGATGCCGATGCGCTGCACTGTGTCTTCCTCCATGGTGCGCTGTGGTCGTGACCTGTGTTGGTGCGGTCTGTACGGTCGCGACGAACGCCATCGGTTCCTCGCGTGCCAAATCGAACGGAGCCGATGTCACGTCGGTCGCGGTCTTCTCCACAGCATTGTGACCGCGACGACGCCCGCCAGGCAGGCAATCATCCCGGCACAGCCCAGCTCCGACGGCAGTCCGGTCGCGCCGGAGGTGTCGGGCGGGTGCGGCGGGTCGTGGAGCGTCGCACGTCTCCGGTGGCCGCGATGGAGCCGCCGTCCGCCGTCCGCCGTTTGCCGTCCGCCGTCACCGCCGGTGCGGGCCGGCCGGGGGCGCCACATGTACACCGTCCGGGGGAGCCCGGGCAGCGTCACGGCCGCTTCCACCACGCTCCCGATCCGATCGGCCTTGCTTCCTTCGGGGCGTCGTGCCGGCCCGGTCGATCGCCGACGGTCGACGTCACCCCTCACCCGTCACCCGTCACCCGTCAGCCCTTGAGCGCGGCGCGGAGGGCTGGGGTGTGGTCGGCGGCCCAAGTGGCGAAGGTGCGGCCTGGGCGGCCGGTCAACTCTGCCAGGGTAGGCAGCACTTCCTCGGGAACCTGCACTCGCCGCGCCTGATAGTCCAGGACCTTGTCGACCACCTGTGGGGGCCGGCCCGCGGCCCGCATGCGTTCGCGTGCCGCGGCGGGGGAGAGCTCCTCCCAGGACAGCGGAAGTCCTGTTGCCTCCGCGAGGGCGGCGAGCTGTTCGGCCTGGGTGATCACCGCAGGGCCGGTCAGGACGTAGCGGCGTCCGCTGTGGTGCGGCTCGGTCAATGCCAGTGCCGCCACTGCCGCGAGGTCGGCTTCGTGGATCGGGGCCGTCGCGGCGGCGCCGTAGGCCGCCTGCACGCTTCCGCCGGCGCGCAGGTCGGCCATCCAGTGCCAGGCGTTGGCCATGAAGCCGTGCGGGCGCAGGAACGTCCAGTCCGGCACCGCTTGTTCGACGAGCTTCTCGACCGCACCATCGGGTCGCGACGGATCGTCGTCCGCAACCACGGAGGACAAGTAGGCGATGCGGCGGATCCCGGCCTCAACCAGTGCCGCCACGGCCTCCTCGGCACCGTCCGCCTTCACGAACGGCCAGACCAGAAAAACTGCTTCGCACCCACGCGCGGCTGCGGCCACCGTGGACGGATCGGTCAGGTCGGCACGGACGAGTTCCAGTCCGTCGGCGTCGGCGAACCGCGAGGTCTCCGGGTCCCGCACCAGCGCCCGTACCCGATGCCCGCCGTCCAGAAGGGCCGCAACAAGGGCTCGTCCGACCGTCCCGGTCGCTCCGGTCACCGCAATGGGCAGGTCTGTGGGCATGGCAACGCTCCTGGAGGCAAGGCCTCTCGCAGGAGGCCGGTCACGGGGTCTTCCACGACCGTAGAACGGGACGGGAAGTCACCCAATGCCTCATCGTCTTCGGAAAATACGCAGACGTATCGGGGTCGAGACCCTCGCGCCGGCATGGCCCCGCGGGATCGCCGAGGAGGCTGAGGAACCCGAGCAACCCGAGCAACCCGAGGAAGCGGACGAAGCGGACGAAGCGGAGGAAGCCTCGGAACCCGAGGTCCTTGTGCCGGCGACCGGCGAGGTGGCTACTAGCGTGTCGGGCATGGACCTGCTCGGCGACGTCGTCGCCACCATGCGCGCCGGAGTGCCGCGGTCGGCTCGCGCGCAGTGGTACGCCCCGTGGGGGCAGGAGTTCCGCCGCGGCCCCGGTGCGGGCTTCGTCGTCGTGCTGCGCGGCCCCTGCGTAGTGCTGCGGCCGGACGTCCCGCCCCTCCCACTCGGTGTCGGTGACGCCGTGTTCCTGCCGCACGGCGACGGCTACGCCCTCGCCGAACACCCGGACAGCCCCCTCGCCGCCCCGACTTGCGGCCCCGACGGCACTCCGGTCGACCCGCCGGCCCCGGCCGGCCGACCAAGCGTGCTCGAAGAACGCTTCGCCGCACCACCGGCGGGAGATCGCACCGCGCTCCCGCCGGGCGCGACTCCCACGACCGTCACGCTCTGCGGCGCGTACCACCTGGACCGCGCACACACGCACCCACTGCTCGACAGCCTTCCCCCGGTCGTGCATGTCCCCGCGCAACTCGGCGGAGCGCCGGGCGGCGGCGGCGGCGACGACGGCGCACGTGCCGGTCTGCGTTCCACCGTCGAACTGCTCGGCGCCGAACTGGGTACGGCCCGGCCGGGGACCGGCATCGTCGTCCCCGCACTGCTGGACGCGATGCTGGTCTACATCCTGCGCACCTGGTACGCCGAGGCTGCCGCAACCGCCGCCGGTACCGTCGGCCACCCGACCCGCGGCTGGGCCGCCGCGCTCGCCGACCCGGTCGTCCGCGCCGCACTGGACGCCGTCCACGACAACCCCACCGCGCCCTGGACCGTCGAATCCCTCGGTGCTCACGCCGGCCTGTCGCGCGCCGCGTTCTCGCGCCGCTTCACCGCGTTGGTGGGCCGTCCTCCGCTCGCGTACCTGACCTGGTGGCGCCTGACCAGCGCGGCCCGACTCCTCCGGCACTCCGACGCGCCGCTGGCATCCGTCGCCGACCAGGTCGGCTACGCGTCCGAATTCGCCTTCGCCAACGCCTTCAAGCGTCAGTTCGGCACCCCGCCCGGCCGCTACCGCATTCGTGAGAAGTGACGGCGCCGGTAGGCCGGTTCGGGTGAGATGTTCCGGAGGGCGAGAGTCGCTTCGGCTGCCGTCTCGGTACTGTGACTTCCCATGACCGACGGCGAGATCGAGATCACCGCAGAGCTGGTCCGCGACCTGCTGCGGGAGCAACATCCAGACCTTGCGGGGCTGGCCGTCCGCGAGGTGGCGGGCGGCTGGGGCAACCAGATGTGGCGCCTCGGGGACGATTTGGCCGTGCGCATGCAGCGCGTGGACCCCACCCCGGAGCTCCAGCTCAAGGAGCGGCGGTGGCTACCCGTACTGGCCCCGCGCCTGCCGCTCCCGGTGCCGACCCCGGTGCGGTTCGGCGAACCGTCCGAGCGCTTCCCCAAGCACTGGACCGTGATGACGTGGGTACCCGGCGAGCCGCTGGACCACGGCTCGATCAGCCGCGGCGCCCACGCGGCAGACACGCTGGCGGGCTTCCTCCGAGCGCTCCACGTGGAGGCGCCCGTCGAGGCGCCGATCGCCACGGACCGCGGTGCCCATCCCGGGAACTGCACGGACGGCTTCGATCACTTCTTCGAAGCCATCGCCCCCGAAGACATCGCCGCCGACGTCCGGGCCGTCTGGGACGACGCCGTCGCGGCCCCCGCGTGGGAGGGCCCGCCGGTGTGGGTGCACGGCGACCTCCATCCCGCGAACGTCGTCGTCTCGGACGGAACGCTCTCGGGCATCGTCGACTTCGGTGACCTGTTCGCCGGCGATCCGGCGTGGGACCTCGCCGCCGCATGGGTGCTGCTACCCGCAGGCACGGCCGCACGGTTCTTCGACACGTACGCGCATGCGGACGAGTCGGCGATCCGGCGCGCCCGCGGGCTGGCCGCCATGAAGAGCCTCTTCCTGATGCTCATGGGGCGGAACGGAGATCGAGGCCTTCCCGGCGGCAAGCCGAACTGGGGACCCGCCGGCCGCGCGGCACTTGATCGTGTTCTGAAGGGCGTTTGATGCCCGCAATCTTGTTTGGCGTTCAACGTTTCAGGCTGAACGGCGTCCAAGCGCTGGGTCGTTCCTACGAACCCGTCCAGATTCGGCTCACGGACGACTCCCGGCGATCACTGCACATGCAGCCGAGCGGATGGCTCCACCCCGACGACAATGTGCGGCGCCGGCGGTGCCGGTGTCGGCGGGTTCTTGGATGTCCTTCGCGGGCGGGCGCCGCGCGGGGAGGAGTTCGGGTCGGGCATCTTGTTCAGTCTCCTGGAGAGGGGACCGCGCGGGGCGCGGCGGGTGCGGGATGAGGCAGGCGGCCGCGCAGGCCGCCGGCGCAACCGCGCCTGCCGGGGCGAACGCCATGCGGTACCCGTCCAGGGTCGGCGCCGCCACGGCCACGCCCGCCGTGTCGGCGAACAGGCGGGTGTGCTGGGCCAGTACGGTGGCGACCACCGCGCTGGACAGGGCCTGCCCGATGGTGCGCATGAGGACGTTGAGGCCGTTCGCCGCGGCGGTCTGCTCCAGCGGCACCGCCCGCGTGATCAGCATGGGCAGGGCGGAGTAGGCGAGCGCCGTACCGACCGAGACCACGGCCGCGCCCGCGATGACCGCCCACAACTTGGCTGCCGGCGGGCAGGCCGCACTTGCGAGCGCCTGGACGGCCCGCGGGGGAGTCGACGACAGTCGGTCGGACGGCTGAACCGACCGCTCATCGACGGCCGTCCGCGATCCTCGACCGCACGAGCCGACCGTGCGTGCATCGTCCGAGGCGACCCGGCCGTCCTCGGTCGCGGTCGGTCGCTCCTCCAGTGTCAACAACGCTGGTGGGCAATACAGCCGGGCCGTCTACGTGGATTGGTTGTTTCCGGCCGACGTCATGTGGGGTCGGGTCGGTACGCCCGTAGGAACGTGTCGACTGCGGCGGCGGCGATCGCGTGGGTTTCGGCGGCCGTCACTTTGCGGCTGCCCAGGTGGGAACGCGCTTCCATGGGAGCGGTGAGAAGCGCGAGGAACTGTTCCGCTGCCTGCGCGGGTTCGCACGGGCGTAGGCGTCCCGACAAACACAGTCGGGCCAGTCTGTCGGCGAGGGACTCGGCGATCCGGATCGAGGTGCGTCGGTGGACGGCCTCGACAAGGTCGGGGAAGTGGACCACTTGTGCGTGGGTGAGGCGTCGCAGCGCGGTGGAGCGTTCGTCGCAGCAGAGCACAAGCAGTCGGTACGCGATGTCCTCCATTGCCGCCGTGAGGTCCTCGCCGGGTGCGCGCAAGTCGTCGACGACGGCGAGGCAGTCGGTCTGTACCGCGTCCGCGGCGGCCTCGACGGTCTGCCGGAACAGGTCTTCCTTGTCGGCGAAGTGGTTGTACATCGTCGGTTTGGCGACGCCGGCCTCGGCGGCGACTTCCCGTACGCCCGCCTGTTCGTAGCCGTGCCGCGCGAACACTGCGAAGGCGGCGTCGAGGATCGCTCGCCGCTTGTCGATGCGCCCGCGTGGCGCGAACCGTTCCCTTGGAGGCGCTGCTTCCGTCACGTGCGCAGCATACTGCGGGTCAACGAATCTGACCCCAACGGTTCACTTTTCTTGTCTGCGTGTGTCAGAGTACTCACCAGCCTACTTATCTGAACCAGTGGGTTCATTGAAGGGAGTGGCCGTGATAGCCAGCCTGCAGCGCTTCGCGTTCAAGGACGAGACAACCGAGGAGGAGCGAGTCGAGGTGCTCGCCGCCTTCAGGCGGACCGCGAGCGTCGAGTCGGTGGCGTTCTCGACGGTCGGCCGCGATCTGGGAGACCCCGCCGAGGGCTTCACCCACGCGTACTTCTGCGCCATCGCGGACCTGGCGGCATTGGAGCGCTACATGCACGACCCCGTGCACTTGGCGGGCGACTTCGTGATCCTTCCCCGACTGGCGCGGCTGATCGCGGTGCGCTTCTCCGACGATTCGTCACCCGATCCGGCCGACGCCATCGCGGCGATCTATCAGGCGAAGGTGCAGAAATATCCGGAATGGGAAGAGATGCTGAACGCGATTCCGGACGTGAAGGTGGCGGCGGAGTCAACGCGTTGAGATCTGCGGATTCCGTGAGTCTGCGCCGGTTGCAGATCTCGATAAGGCGGGCCCGGAGCGGTCACGGCTGCGGCGGGCGGTAACAGACGCGGATCCTGGTGTGACGAGCCGTTGATGCGCTGAGGATCACTCGGAATGTTGAGGGCGTCGGCCCCGGCCGGTTCGGGTCGGGGCCGAACCTGTTGCCATGCGGGGCGAATGGGTGGAGGAGACGGTCGGGCCGGACCGCGTCGTCTGCGCATTTCCGGGATCGTCCCTGCGGCCCCTGGCGTGATCGACCCCGATTATCGAAACCGACTCTGTGACGAGGCGACGGACCTTTCGGTGGTCGTCCGAAGGAAAGGAGGTGAGCGCACCGCTCCCGGCTCGCCTTTGTCGTTCGGCGGTCCTACTGTCGAAGGCGTTCACGAGGAGGATGTCTGATGCGCAGCGTGACCTATTCGATGAACGTTTCGCTTGACGGCTATATCGTCGGGCCGGACGGCAACTTCGACTGGACGGCGCCCGATCCGGAGGTCTTTCGCTTCTGGATCGAGGAGATTCGACAGGTTGGCGTCCACCTGTTGGGACGACGGCTGTACGAGACGATGCTGTACTGGGAGACCGCCGACCAGGATTCCTCGCTCGACGAGGCCGAGTTGGAATGGGTCGCGCTCTGGAAGCCGCTCCCGAAAGTGGTGTTCTCCACCACGCTGTCGGCGGTACAGGGCAATGCCCGCCTGGCCTCCGGCGGTCTGGCGGAGGAGATCGAGCGGTTGCGAGCCGAGCCCGGGGAGGGCGACATCGCGATCGGGGGCGCGACTCTCGCCGCCGAGGCGGCCGCGCTGGGTCTGATCGACGAGTACCAGGCCATGGTCTACCCGGTGCTGGTCGGCGGTGGCATTCCGTTCTTTCCCCACGGCGAGCGCCGGGTGGATCTCGAACTCGTCGAGACCCGCACCTTCGCCTCGAGATTCGTCTACCTCCGTCACCGCGTGGCACGTTAGCCGGTTCGTCCGCCGAGTCCGGTGAAGCCTCGGACGAGGTCGGCGGCTGCGGGAAGGTCGGGACAAGCGTCGAGGACGCGGTCGGGCCGGCGCGGTCGCCGCTGCTCAACGCTGCGGGGCGGCGGATGACCCGCGGCCGTGGCCTGGTCGACGCCACCGGGCGACCGTCGCCGCCTTGACGGCCGGGCGCCGCGCTGCGGAATCGTCACCGAACTCGAAGCCGTGATCACCGGCCCTGACCACAAGCGCAAGTAGGCAACGGACGTTCGAGGCATCGATGGGGCTCGGACGTTGCTGGGTGGCGGCGGCCGCGTGCGAGGATGCTGCTGTGCCGGATGCGATCGACGCGGTGGACTGGGGCTCCATACCGGGCCATCCCGACTGGTATGAACCCGAGCGTGCCGCCCGTGGTCTTCGTGTTCTTTCCGAGGCAACGAACCTGGTACGGGCGGCGGAGGCCGGCTCGCAGCTCGGCGGCGGTGGAATACTGCATGGCCACAGCGCCGCCGTGTTCCCCTCTGCCGTGATCGCGACCCCGCTGCTTCTGGACATCGCCCAGCGGGGTCACCCGGCGGCAAAGGCCGCTGCGTTGGGGCTGCTTGACGAGGCTTTGTCATGCACTCCGCACGCCGGGTACACGCGGGTGGTGGCTTCCGACGGCACTGCGGTTCCCATCTGCTGTGCCATCGCCCACCATCTGCGAGCTCGCGCCGATTTTCTTGTCGGGCTGGGCAGGATGGGCAAGTCGCTTCTGGCCGACGCGGCCGTGCACTGGCGCTTCGAGATCCGCGAGTGCGTCGCCGACGGCAGCGCTACGTCAGCCTTCGGCATCTTGGCCGGTTGTCTCCCCGACGGCGCGCATGCGGCGGAAATGCATCTCGCCGGTGCCGTCACCGTGCTGAACGAACTCACCCTCGAATACCCGCCCGCCGAGGGTTCTCCCGAAGCATGCCTGCGGGTGATCTCCCGGCATCCGGGCGAACTGCCGCCAGGTGCCGTGCTGTTTCCGGCGAAGTGCGGAGATCGCGTGCACTGACCGGCCTCGGGGCTGCAAGAAACCTGTCGGTACAGGGAGCGGCCGACCTCAACCGCCACACCGCGCGAACGGACCGCGTCCGCGTCCGTCCGCCGAGCGAAGGACTGACGACCGGGTGCCACGCCCGCGGATCGATCGCGGGCGGCGTCGGGCGGGGCTCGGCCGCCCGAGTTCGAGATCCGGCCGATCCTCGTCGGCGGCGGCAACGTCCGCATCAGGCGCATCCGGGCCTCGTGCACCAGCGTGCCGACACCACACCGCCCACCGCGCCGACCGGCGCAGCCACCACGCCCCACCTCGCAGATCGAGGACGTCCGCCGACCTGGGCATGCGAGCCCGCTGATGCCCGCGCCCGTCGGCAACTCGGGCGCGGGGCTTCACCCGAACCATCGGGCGCCCCGACCTGGCAGCCGGCGCCTTCCACAACGTCCGGTCAGGGAGAGATGCCACTATCTTCAGCCGAGTTGACGCCAACTTCGAAGCTCGGGGCCCGCCGTGTCCACGCTCGTTGGTGTTGCGCCTATCACCAGATCCACATCCCGCCGGTTCGGCCGCGCTCGTCGACGCCGACCAGGTGGGCTGCCTCGGGGCCCACACGTGAGGCAGGCCCCAGCGGGATGGCGAAGCGGTGTTCCCCGAAGTTCACGGCGAGGATCCGATCCGGATCCAACTCACAGCCGTCGACGGTCTTGCCGATGTAGCAGCGCAGGAGCTCCAACGACCCCCGTGCGGGAAAACGCCATTCGCGCCCTCCGTACGATCCGAAGGGGTCGCTCAGCGCCCGCAAGACCGGTCCGTCGAAGTGCAGTTCGACGTAATCACGGACGAAAGACACGGCGCTGACCACTTGGCCCATCAGCAGTCGGCAGGGGTCGTCCGGGTCGTTGACGATTTCCATCGGCCCATGCTGCCAGAGGCGTCCATCGACCTGGTCACGCGACCGCCCGTGGCTGATCGAGAGGACCACGTGATCGTCTCCGGGGTGGTGGTGATGATCGTCAGGAGGGGCCAACAGGACCAGTGGCCGCAGGAGCAGCCCAGGAGCGGAGTGGTGCCGGTGGAGGGGTCGGCGAATTCGGGGCCGGGTCGCCGAGGAAATGGCGTACGGGGTCGCCGACCTCGGAGAGGTGAAGGCCCTCGTGCTGGGCGCGCAGAAAGCGTTGTTCCTCGGCCGGGCCCTTGCCTAAGCGCTCCCGGCGCCAGAGGTCGTGGGTGGCATCGGCGGCGTACGCGCGCAGATCCGTACCGTCTATGCGGAAGCCCCACCGAAGGGCCGACGGCTGCTCGCCGATGGGGTGGTTCAGGAACTCGATACTGTGCATGGCCGTCATCCTGAGGGGCAACGACCGTTCGTGCGCTGCCTTTTATGCGCGGCTGTCCGAATGCCGGACACCGGCGGGCCGAACATCCGCCGGCCGCCGGCCGGCCGACAGCCTCGCTGACGCGGAGCGGATACCGGCGTTGACCGACTTGAGCGGTCTGTCAGAGGGCGATCGCCCGCAGTGCTCCGACGTCGTCCGAAACGTACACGACGCGGTCCTTGACGCAGATTCGCGCCGATCCTCCCCTGGCCTCCGGGACGACCCACTTCACGCGGCCGGCGGCGGCGTCCAGTGCGGTCAGGCCATTCGTCGAGGCGACGTACACGACACCGCCGTCGACCGCAGGCGTCGTGAGCGGCCCGGTCAGTTCGCGCAACCAGCGTTTTGCTCCCGACACACCGGCCAGCGCGGTGACGAAGCCGTCGGCGCTCGACGTGAACAACGTACCGTCGGCGGCCACCACGGTGCCGAGGTTGTCGAATCGCCCGGCGACCGTCGCGCTCCACTGCAAGGTGCCGGTCCGGGGGTCCGCCGCATCGATGCGACCCGCGGCGGGCATCCAGCAGACGGAGTTGCCCAGGGACGTGACAGTCCCGTGGAATGGACGGGAGGCCCCGCCGGAGCTCTGCGGTTCCGTTCGCCACATCTCCCGGTGTTTCGCCAGGTCGATGGCGATCAACCCACCGCCGTTGGTGACCAGGTACGCGACATCCCCTGACGCGGTGGGCGGGGCGGACAGTCTCGTTGCCAGTGGGAGGCCCCATTGGACCTCGCCGTTGGTCGGCTCGACGGCCCAGAAAAAGGCACCCTCCGCGGGAACGGTCATGTTCCAGGAGCACAGCAACCCCCCGTCGAAGCCGAAGCCGGGGGACTGCCTCGGGGTCGTCGCGATCTGCCAGCGGATCCGCCCCGTATCCTGTTCCACGGCGGTCCTGCGGGGGTTGGCGTCGACGACGTGCACGAGGCCGTTGGCGACGACGGGCACCATGTGGGGGACGGGGACCTCCTCCAACTTGGGATCGAAGGTGGGGACGCGCCAGAGTTCTCGTCCGGTACGGGCGTCGAGGGCGGCGAGTTCCTTCCCCGCGACACTGACGAAGACCCGACCGCCGGATACGACCGGAGTGCCGAGTGCCCGGCCGGGAGAGCCGACGTCGCGGGACCAGAGCACGGGGGGACCCGCCGGCGTGCTCGGCTTCGAGTTGTGGCGGCGTCGGAGGAACGCCGCGGTCGGGAGCCCGAGCGCCAGAGCGCCGACACCGAGGTAGAGCGACCGTCGGCGACTCGAGCCGGCAGGCCGGCCGCCCGAATCCGCAGGGGGCGAAGGGTTCGCCGCGGCCTCCGGATCCCGTGGGGGCGGGACTTCGTGCGGCTGCCGAGTCGAGGTCGGCGCCGCGGCCCCGCCGTAGTACATCCCGGGTTTCGGAGGACTGGGGATGCGCGGGTACCCGTGCGGTGTCGGCGGGGCGGAATCGGATGCGATGCCGGAAAGCGGCGCGGGCGCCGCGGATATCGGGGGGGCGCCGGGAGTAAGTGCGAGCCAGGGATTCGCGGCCCGCGCCGAATCTCCGAGGTCGGGATCTCCGCTGCCGCCCCCTGCGGCCTGCTCGGCCCAGTCCGAGCCGAGCACGTCCGTAGCCACGCGCACCACTTGGTGGAGAACGCCGGCGGGCAACCAGGCCGCCTCGCGGCTCGGATCACTGGTGTCGACCATGTTGTCCAGCTCCGCCACGAGTTCCCTCGGCAATGGCCGGTCCTGCGGGCGCTTGGTCAGACATGCCTGGACGAAGCTTCGGAACTCCAGCGGTACGCCGTCGAGATCGGGCTCATGAAGCGTGATGTTCGCAAGCAGAACCGGCAACGGTCCCTCGCCGAAAGGCAGTTTGGCAGTCGAAGCGTAGGCGAGGACGATCCCGCACGAGAACACATCGCTGGCCGGACCGACTTCGGCCGTCTCGAACTGCTCCGGCGACATGAAGGCGATGGAGCCGAGGGTTTGCGACGCGCGGGTGAGCGAGGTCGCGCCGGCCAAGTGGGCGATGCCGAAGTCGATCACCCGCGGCCCATCCGCCGTCAACAAGACGTTGGACGGTTTTACATCGCGGTGGACGAGGCCCGCGGCGTGGATGTGCTCGAGCGCAACCGCGAGCCCACGGGCCAAATGGCGCACGGTTCGCACCGGCAGCGGGCCGTGTGCGGCGACGGCGTCGGCGAGCGTGACGCCCGGCATGTAGGCGGTTGCCAGCCACGGTGTGGCCGCGTCCGGATCGGCGTCCACCAACCGCGCGGTGAAGACGCCGGTGACGGCTCGCGCGGCGGCGATCTCGCGGGTGAATCGACGGCGGAAATCGTCGCCGGCCTCCAGTAGATCGGAACGCACCGTCTTGACCGCGACTGTCCGGCCGCCGGGACCACGCCCCAGATACACCCGGCCCATGCCGCCGGCGCCCAGCCGACCAACCAGGTTGAAAGGCCCCAGCCGGCGCGGGTCGTCGTGGTGCAAGGGCTCCATGGTTCTCCTGTACCGCGCTCGATTTCCCACACCCTGCCAGTCGCTGTGATCATGGTCAAAAGGTCAGCCAAAAAGCGCGACGCGCCCGCGCATCAGGTCCTGTCGGGCAGTCGTGCCGAGATGTGATTCCGGGGGCAGGGGGCGCATCCCGGCCGTCCGCGCCACGATTGTCTTGATCCGCAAGGACGACTCGGCGGCGTCCGCGTCCTACCGGCGTGCCGCCTCGGCTTCGGCTGCCGGCGTGCCGTTGGTGCCGGGGAGGAGGGACGTCGTCACCGGGTCGAGTGCGGGTGCCCGCAGCGGAACAGCGGTTCGCGGGTGTCCAAGGGCACGCGAACCGGTGGCCTGGGTGGCGGCCATGCGCGAAGTCCTGGCCACGCCCGAGCCCCGAGGTCCGGCGGCCCGGACCGGGCGATGAGTCGCGACCCGTCGCGGTGCGGGGCTGGGGGCAGGCGGGTCCGCTTGCCGCGTTCCACCTGGCCAAGTGCCGTAGCTGCGGCCGGCGTTACCGCATCAGCCGGTCCGCCCACGGATGCGGTCCGTAAGTCCGAGTGATGGCGCGGACGAGCCAGTGCCGCTGATCGTCGGTGAGTGTGGGCAGGGCCGCGTCGAGGTCCGCTTCGTCCTTGGGTCGTGGCTCCATGGCCTTGTAGAAGAGTTGCACCTCCGGTGCGAGGTAGGGGATACCGTCGGCGGAGATCAGGCCGAGCGTGTCGATCGGTCGACGTACTCGCGGATCCCGGCGTGACACCCACTCCTGGTCATCGGCTTCGTCGAGCATGACCTGGATGCGCCAGGGTTCGCCCGGTGCCGGCTGGCACCAGATATCGTGAACGCCCTCGGGAAGAGCCTCGCCGGATGCCCACGGGCGCAGATTTCCCGGTGGATCGGCGGCCCACCACTTCCAGTCCGGTAGAGCCTGTTGCACGGCGAGTTGGTCGCGCCGCAGCAGCAGGACGTCAACGTCGCCGTGACCTCGGACGCGGTGGCCCACCGCGAGTTCGATGGCGAAGCCACCCGCCACCCACCAGGGGGTCTTCAGGTCGCGGAACCGGTCGGCGACCTCGGCAAGGGGCGCGGGATCCCACCTGTTCAAGGGGGTGTGCTCGTGGGTCATGCCGTCCATCCTGTTCCGTAGGCTGCTTCGAGGTGCCGATGGCCTGTAGGAGTCGGGTGCGCGGCGCGAGCGATACGCCGGCAGGGGCCGCCCCTCGCTGTGGGGAACTCTGCGTCCTGGCAAACGCCACGAGTGATCCGCAACCGGCAAGGCGTTCCCGGACCTACGGTGCGGTCACGTCCGTCGCGTGGGTGTCGTGCCGGTGCTGCGGGCCGAGCACGCGCAACTCGTCCAGCACCGTGGTGTTACCGGGCGGAGGAGTGAAGATCCGCAGGCGCTGGTCCGCCGCGGGTGTCGCCGGCACCTCGCAGTCCAGATCGATCCTGCCCAGGTCGGGATGCACGAGCCGGTACGGGTGCGACCTACGCACGGGACCTCGTGCCGGTCCCACAGCGCCGTGAATTCCGGGCTCGCGGCGCGGAGCCGCGTCACCAGCGAGCGGGACGCCTCGTCGTCGCCGCGACGGGTCGTCGCGGCCCGCAGGTCGGCGAGCAACTGCCGGGCCTGCTCCTCGTGTTCCTCGACCGCGAAGCGACCGCGGACGTCGGGGTCGGTGAACCAGCCCAGCACGATGTTGCGGTCCTGTTCGGCCACCGTGCACACGCACCCGAACAGCGCGAGCGCCAGGTCGTTCTGCGCCGGCAGGTCGCCCAGATCGCTCACCATCTGCACGGGCACGTCCTCCAGGCGGTCGAGGAGGTACCGCAGGCCGGGCCGCAGGTACTCCTCGGCCCGCGCGCCCTCCGGCGGGCGGTGCCCGGCGAGCAGGTACAGGTGGTCCCGCGCGTCCTCGGTCAGCCGCAGCGCGCCCGCCAGCGCGGCGAGCACCTGGACCGAGGGCTGGGGTCCGCGGCCCTGTTCGAGCCGCATGCTGTACATCGACATCGACCCGAACGACTGTGAGCCGGACGTCCCGGCACGCGCTCCGGGGCCCGACCACCTGCGGAACGCGGAGGTCCTCCTCGCGCACGACATGCCGGCCATCAGGGCGCACGTCCTCGACGTGGCCGCGCTCAAGGGCTCACCCACCCGTGTCGTGCCCGCCGCCGGTGAGAACTCGGGCCACGTCTGGCCGCACACGTGCGCCGCGATGCTCGCCGGCGAACCGGGGACACCCCTGGAGACGTTTCCCGCGGCCTCAACGGATACGTCTTTCGCCCGCGCGGAACCGCGGCACGGATCCGCGCGGTGCTCGGTTCCTGAGGCGCGACGGTCGGCGTCCACCTGCCGGGCGGCTGTACGAGACGATGCCGTACGCGACGTACCCCGCGTTTCTCGGGTCCGCGACACGGGAGGACAGTGCACCATCGGGTCCACGACCAGGGGTGATAGCCAATTCCTTATCGGTTTCAGGCCGATACTTGTCTTGGACCCGCGAGATTTTCTCCGCTGTACTGAGCGGCATGATCATCATTGACCGGCGTCGCCACGGATGGACCCACAGATTTCGCCCGAGTGGCGTGGCGGCCGTGGGTGTCGTGCTGACCACGCTGGCCACCGGTTGCGGCGTGCTGTCCGACGACAAAGCAACGGTGGCGGCCTCGCAGACCCCCGACAGGAGCGCACCGGCGGCCGTTTCCTCGGCGCCGCCTCCGACCGTGTCCTCGGCGGCGCCCACGGTGCGGCCGTCCTCGGCCCCGCCCACCTCGGGACCGGGATCGTCCACGCTCGTCCCCGCGCTCCAGGACGCCGCCGTGCGGGCTGTCGGGCAGAACTCGGCCGCTTCCCTGGTGGCGCTCGACATGCGCAATGGGGAGATCGTATCGACGGTGCATCGACAGGCGGGTATGTCGGGTGCGGTCGCTCCCGGTTCGACGTTCAAGATCGTGACGTCGTCGTTGCTGCTGAGCAAGGGGGTGGTGTCGCCGAACGCGAGTGCGCCGTGTCCGGCGAACTCCACGGTCAACGGTCAGAACTTCCACAATGTCGGCGGCATGTCCATACCGAAGGCAACGTTCCGCGAAGTCTTCTCCCGCTCGTGCAACACCGCGCTCATCGACCTGCGCGGGAGGATCGGTGACCGCGAACTCGCCGACTTCTCCACCAAGTACTTCGGGCTCAACAGCAACGCCTGGAAGGTTGCCGCCGGCCAGGGCACCGTGGACGGCGTGGTTCCCGCCGCGACCGGCGAGAACGACAAGGCCGCCCAGATGATCGGGCAGGGCGCGTTGAAGATGAACCCCCTAACCATGGCCTCCGTCGTGGCCACGGCCGTCACGGGCGAGTTCCATCAACCGATTCTCGAACGCGGCATGGATGTCCATACCGTCAAGGCCAAGCTTCCGAATGGCGTCAGCAGCTCCATCAGGACCATGATGATCGACTGCGCAACCACCGGCGCGGCCAAGGACGTCTTCCGCGGCATGTCCGGCGTCGGTGCCAAGACCGGAACCGCCGAGGTCGGTGACGCCACCAACGGCTGGATGGTCGCCTTCCGCGGCAACATCGCGGTAGCCGTCTACGTCGAGGGCGGTGCGTCGGGTTCCGGTGCCGCCGGCCCCATCATCCGCGATTTCCTGACGGCGGTGGCGCCCACGCGGTGATCGCGGGCGAAGCGCTCCGCCACCGCACACGTCCCGCGTCGAGGGTGTCCAGCCCCGCGGCGCAGTGCAACAGCGTCGACTTGCCCGATCCCGACGGTCCCATCACCGCAATCCAGGTCCCGGCCGCGAGCGAGAGATCCACTCCGTCGAGGGCTCGCACCCGTGCGGAACCTGCGCCGTACGTCTTGACCGCGGGGTCGAGCTGTACCACCACAGGGTCGGGACGCGGCCCGGCGGCGCACGCCGCCTCGGACCGCTCCGACTTCCACCGCGGATAACCGCCCATGGTCGTGACTCCCTTTCGCCGCCCCGCGGACCTCGCCGAGCGGTGGGACGAATCCACCGGCACGTCGGTCGCGGAACACGCCGGGAGGCAACCGGATGCCGGGGATGCCCAGGCATACCCGAGCCTTGCCGTACGGTTCGCGGCCGGGGTGGTGGACTCGAACCGTCCGGGGGAAACGCGGCCCGCCGTCGGTGTCGATGGGAAGACCACTTCGCGAGGGTCGCTGTTCCGCGTGCCGGCCGCGGCAGCCGGGTGTCGGCGACCCCGGCCCGCCGAGAGCCCACCGCGGCGCCCGGTCCGACGAGTCCGCAGGGCGGGTTCGGGGCCGAGAGGTGTTTGCCGCGGGCCCGACGTCTCGCAACCCTCGCCGACGTCTCACTCACGTTCGATGACGTGATGCCCGTGGCTGTGACCTGGTGGAAGCGGGTGCCGAGCAGTCTTGCCCGGACCCTGGCACGCGGTACAGCATGATCTTGCGTGACGTCGCCGATCGAGGGTTCCCGAGGAAAGGAGCCTTGTCGACAGTGCCTGGCGGTGTCAGGCGAGCGAGGCGGCGCGGGCGGGGTCGATGGCGTGCCGGAGCGGCCGGTTCTGGGTGAGGAGGCGGAGTTCGTCGAGTACGAGCTGTCCGAGGCGGTGACGTTCGGCGCCCAGGGCGCCGGCCAGGTGGGGTGTCAGGACGACGTTGGGGAGGGTGAACAGGGGCGAGTCGGGGACCGGGGGTTCGGGGTGCGTTACGTCGAGTACGGCGGTGAGGTCGGGCCTGGCGCGCAGGACCTGCGCGGCGGCGGTCTCGTCGATCAGTGCGCCCCGCGCGGTGTTGATCAGTGTCGCGCCCGGCCCCATGGAGTTCAGCAGCCGTGCCCCGATCGAGCCGCGGGTCTCGGGCAGAAGCGGTGCGTGGAGGCTGACGACGTGACAGGTGGCGAAGAGTTCCTCGGTGGAGATCAGCCGGACTCCCGCGCGCCGGGCGGTTTCCGGGGAGGCGACGGGATCCGCGGCGAGGACCTCGACGTCGAAGCGGGCGAGGTGGGCGGCGACGAGCCGGCCGATGTGCCCGAGTCCCAACAGGCCCACCCGTGACCGGTAGGCGCCCGGGACGTCGGGGTCGGTGGGGAAGCGGCGGCTCTGCGCCATCTCCCGCTCGATGCGGTGGGCCTGCTTCAGTCCGAGGAGGACATGGGCGAGGGTGAACTCCGCCACCGGAACGGCATTGGCCGCGGCGGCGGAGACGATCGGGATGTCGCGCTCCCAGAAGGCGGGTGTGGTCAGGTGCCGGACGGATCCCGCCGCGACGAGAACGGCCCGCAGGCGAGGGGCACGTGACAGGAGGGCGCCATCGAGGACGGGTGCGCCCCAGCCCGTGAGCAGAAGGTCGACGGTCCGCAGCGCATCGGGGTCCGCGTCGAGCTCGTGCCGGGTGAGGGGCGGACCCTGCCAGTGCACGAGCCGGCCGATCTCGGCCAGCACTTCGGGCGGGTAGACGTCGGCCCGGCGTTCTTCCTCCATGACCAACAGGGCTGTCGGTGCGGTGGCCGGTTCGTTCATGTCGGGGTGGTCTCCTCGGCCTGTGCGGTGGTGGACCGTCGGCCGGTCGGTCGGCGGTCCCTGCTCGGGTGTGATGGCAAGCGTCCGACCGAACGTCGCGGATCGGTGTGGCCTGTGCGTTGTCCGGCCCGTAGCTCGCAGGAACCATACATCGGATCATTGAAATGTCATCGCCGTGACCTTGGATGCCCGATCTTCTTCGTTCGGGTGGCTGTGGTGGAGAGTGGGACGCGCCCTGGGGTGAAGGGTCGTTCCCATCGATGCCCAACTTGCCCGAGTAAGAGGCTATTTATCGGTCTCGGGTCGTCGATCCCGTCCGTCGGATCACGTGGGAGAGGGGTGCGGGAGTGCGCCGGAGGAGCGCTCTCGTCGGTCGCCAAATCTTTTGTATTCATCGGACTATTGACCGTTTGAATCGGACCCGGTTACCGTCCTGGCAAGCGCTTTCCAGGCCACGTGATGCGGCTGAAACAGGAGTTGTCATGCAGAGATCGCGATGGATCGGTGCGGGGGCCCTCGCCTCGGCACTGATCCTCACCAGCTGTACATCCGGGCCTGCGGGAGTGGATGCCAAGCAGGACTCCAAGGCGCCCCTCGAGCTCTGGACCAGGACGACGCCGGGCGGACCGGGGGAGAAGGGCGCGCTGGAACTCGCCGCGGCGTTCGAGAAGGCCACGGGCTTCAAGGTCGAGGTCACGGCCATCTTCGACGACTTCGAGACCAAACTGCAGCAGCGGGCCGCCCAGAAGAAGCTTCCCGACATCGTCATGAACGACGTGACGCAGATCGGAACCATGCACAGCCAAGGTCTGCTCCGGGAGATCGACCTGGGCAAGATCAAGGACAACAAGCAGATTATCGGACAGGGACTGGAGTCCGGGAAGAGCCTGGACGGCAAGCAGTACGGACTCCCGTTTTCCGCGCAGGCGTCCGCGCTGCTGATCCGCAAGGACTGGCGCGAGAAGCTGAAGCTCGACGTCCCGCGGACCTGGGACGACTTCGCCGCGATGGCCGCCGCCTTCACCACCCAGGACCCCGACGGTGACGGCAAGAACAACACCGCCGGGCTCGCCGCTCCGCTGTCCACCAAGCGCGGCTACGCCTCCTGGTACTTCTCCAACTTCCTCTGGGCCGCAGGCGGCGACTTCATCACCGAGGCAGGCAAGGGCAAGTACAAGCCGGCGATGACCACCACTGCGTCCGTGCAGGCCATGCAGTGGTTCCGCGACCTGGGGTGCAAGGCCAAGGCCATCCAGCCCGGCGCCGTGACCATGGACACCCCGCCGACGAACGAGACGTTCGAGGCGGGCAAGGCCGGCATGTACGTCGTCGGCCCGTACCTGCTGCCCCGCTTCGACAAGTCCCTCGGCGCGGACAAGTACGAGGTCGTGCCGATGCCCAAGGGGCCGAAGGACGCCACCGTCCTCGCCGAGGGCAGCTCCATCTACCTGATGGCCGGCTCCGACAACCGGGCCGGCCAGGACGCCTTCGCCGGCTTCGCGGTTTCCGTCGAAGGCCAGAAGAAGGGGATGGAGGGCACCACCGGCTACACCGTGCAGATTCCGGTCAACACCACCGTGGACATCTCCCAGATCCGCCCCGACCCTCGCTGGAAGACCTACGCCCAGGCGTACCAGGACTCCGGGCGGTACGCGCCCGCCATCCCGAACTGGACGCCGGTGCGGCAGGTGACGGCGGACGCGGTGAACGCGCTGATGGCGGACTGCGGCCTCGACATCAACGCCAAGATGCGTGAGCTCGACAAGCAGCTCGCCGACATCCTCAAGGAGCAGGGGATCGCCGCGTCATGAGCCTCGACCAGGCGGAGCCGGCCGCCAAGTCGGCGAGCGGCTCCGCCCCGCGAGAAGCGGGCCGCCGGGTCGGCGGGGCCGCCGACCGCCGGGCGCGCGGCCGCAGAGGAGGCCGGTGGTGGACGCCCTGGCTGTTCCTCGCCCCGGCGCTGATCCTCTCCCTGTACTTCAAGTTCATCCCCATGGTCAACGCGGTGACCATGTCCTTCCAGGAGGTTCAGCCCTACCTGGGAAACCGGTGGGTCGGCACCGACAACTACAGCACGGTGTTGCAGTCCCACGGGTTCCGCGAGGCCGTCTGGCACACGATCGTCCTCGCCGTCGGCCAGACCTTCGGTGCGATGGCGCTCGGCTTCGCACTGGCCCTGCTGATGGAGGGGCAGAGCCGTCGACTGGGATTCGTGCGCTCCGCCGCGTTCCTTCCGGTGGTGGTGCCGATGGCGGTGGTCGCCGAACTGTGGCGGATCATGTACCACCCGACCGGCGACGGCATGCTCAACTCCATTCTCGCTCTGGCGGGAATGGGCCCGTCGGGGTTCATCAACGACCCCGACACCTCGATGGCCTCCATCATGGTCACCGGCATCTGGCGCGGCGCCCCCTACGACATGATGATCTTCCTCGCCGGTCTGACGAGTGTGGACCGCGGTCTGTACGAGGCGGCCAGGGTCGACGGTGCCTCCCGGTGGCAGCGGGTGCGGTACGTGACGGTGCCCGGGCTGCGTTCGGTGTTCTCGATCCTGTTCATCCTCGCCGCGATTCGCGGACTGCGCGTGTTCACCGAGGTGTTCCTGCTGACCAACGGCGGGCCCAACGGCTCCACCGAGGTCGTCATGACCCTCATCTACAAGCTCGGGCTCGAGCAGAACCGGCTCGGTGTCGGTGCGGCGGGAGCGGTCCTGCTGTTCGTCGCGACGCTGATCCTGACCGTCATCGTCCAACTGCTGCGGCGGAGGGAGAGCAAGTGAGCGAGTCGACCGAAACCGCGCTGGGCCTGACCGAGAGCCGCAGCATCGGCGGACGGATTCTGAAGGCCGTCGTCTACCTCGTGGTCCTGACCATGTTCGCGGGTCCGCTGCTGGCCCTGCTCGTCGGCGCCTTCGGCGACATCAAGGACCCGACGCAGCTGAGCATCGTGCCCTCGGGCTTCACGTTGGAGAACTTCGACATAGCCTTCGACCAAGGGGTGCTCAAGTATCTGCTGAACTCCTTCTTCGTCGTCGGCTTCGGGCTGCTGCTCCAGGTGTCCGTCTCCGTCCTGGCCGGATACGCGCTGGCCAGGAAAGTCTTCCCGGGAATGACGCTGGCGCTCGTCGCCATCCTGGCGACGCTGATGCTGCCCGAGGAGATCCTGGCCCTCCCGCTGTCCGTCATTCTTTCCGACCTGCCGGTCGTGCACTTCAACCTCATCGGCACCCTCGCCGGCATGATCGTCCCGCTCGGCGCCTGGGGATTCTCCATCCTGGTGATGACCGAGTTCATGAAGGACGTGCCGCGCGAACTCGAGGAGGCGGCGCGCATCGACGGCGCCGGGGACTTCCGGATCTTCGCCCAGATCATCCTGCCGATGTGCAAGCCCGCGCTCGGCGTCATCGGGGTCTTCGGCTTCACGATGATCTGGGACCAGTACCTGCTGCCCCTGCTCGTGGCCACCGACTCCTCCTCGTACACGCTGCCGCTGGCGCTGCGAACCCTGCGGATCGACCCGGCCGTGACCCCCGGCGTGGTGATGGCGGCCTCGCTGCTGGCGCTGCTGCCCTCGGTGATCGTCTTCCTGTTCTTCCAGCGGTCCTTCGTCAGCGGCCTGTCCTCCGGGGCACTCAAGGGCTGACCCGCACACCCGTCGGCTCCGCCCCCACCCCCTCCCGTACGACCAGCCCGACGCGCACCCAAAAGCCACCGCGCGCCGACGGCCGACGAGAAAGAGCGATTCCCCATGACCGCGAGCGCTGACACCCCGCAGGCGCGTCCGTCCGCGACCCCGGGTCCCGAGGCAGGCCCGGAGACGAACTGGTTCACCACCGCCCGGTTCGGCATGTTCGTGCACTGGGGTCTGTACTCACTCGCCGCACGGCACGAGTGGGTGAAGAACCGCGAGGAACTGACCGACGAGCAGTACCAGGTGTACTTCGACCACTTCGACCCCGACCGCTACGACCCCGCCGAGTGGGCCAGGGCGGCCAAGGCCGCGGGCATGCGGTACGTCGTGCTCACCACCAAGCACCACGACGGCTTCTGCCTGTGGGACAGCGCCCTCACCGAGTACAAGGTCACCAACACCCCGCACGGCCGTGACCTCGTGGGGCCGTTCGTCGAGGCGTGCCGCGCCGAGGGGCTCAAGGTCGGTCTCTACTACTCGCTGATCGACTGGCACCACCCGTCCTTCCCCGTGGACGGCACGCATCCACAGCGCGACGACGAGGCGTTCAAGGCCGCCAACGCCGACCGGGACATCCGCGAGTACCAGCGCTATCTGCACGGCCAGGTCCGCGAACTGCTGACCTCGTTCGGACGGATCGACTACCTGTTCTTCGACTTCTCGTATGCCGAGCGCTCGTGGTGGGGCGGCAAGGGACCCGACGACTGGGACTCCCCGCAGCTCCTGCGGACGATTCGCGAACTGCAACCGCACGTCCTCGTCAACGATCGGACCGGCCTTCCCGGGGACTTCGTCACCCCCGAGCAGTACCAGCCGTCCGGTCCCATGACCGAGAACGGGCGACCCGTGCTGTGGGAAGCCTGCCAGACGCTCAACGGCAGCTGGGGCTACGACCGGGACAACCTGGACCACAAGAGTCCGGACCTGCTGATCCGCATGCTCGTCGACGGGGTGTCCAAGGGCGGCAACCTGCTGCTCAACGTGGGGCCCGACGGTCGTGGCGCGCTCGACCCGCGCGACACCGCGATCCTCGACGAGATCGGCCGGTGGATGCACCTGCACGAGCGGTCGATTCGCGACTGCGGCCCGTCCTCGTACACCGCCCCCGCCGAATGCCGGTACACCCAACGCGGCGACCGGCTCTACGTGCACCTGTTCGCCTGGCCGATGCGTCACCTGCACCTACCGGGCCTGGCCGGCCGGGTGCGCTACGCCCAACTGCTCAACGACGCGTCCGAGATCATCCCGGTCCACATCGACCCGGACCGTCCCGCGGTCAACACCGAGATGGGCGGCCAGCCCGCCGGAACGCTGACGCTCCAGATCCCGGTCGGGCGCCCCGACACCCCCGTGCCCGTCATCGAACTGTTCCTGGACGCCCAGGCGACCCAGGACGCCGAGGACACCACCCGGGACACCCCGACCGCCGGCTGATCACTGGCCGGAACACCGTCCGTACCTCCACCACATCCTCACGGAGGCACCATGCAACGCCGCACGTTCCTGATGGGTACCGCGGCAGGGGTGGCGCTGGCCGCCGCCCCCGTCGGCGGAGCGCTGACCGCGAGCGCGAGCGCGGCCCCCAGGGCCGTCCGCACACTGGACGAGCTGCAGGCCGCGATCGACCGGGCACGACCCGGCGACCGGATCGTGGTGGCCGACGGGACCTACACCGTCCCCTCGGACCGCCCGCTCACCATTCGGAACAAGAAGGGCACCGGGCGCGCGCCCATCACGATCGCGGCCCGGACGCAGGGCGGCGTCATCCTGGAAGGCGAGCACAGCTTCGTCCTCGAAGCGTCGTGCCACATCACCCTCGGCGGCTTCTCCTTCCGGCAGCGGAACACCCTGGACATCCCCCCGGACTGCTCGCACATCAGACTCACCCGCAACGACATCCACCTGGCCGACATCGAGGGCGTGCACTGGGTGATGGTGCGCGCGGACGACAGCACGGTCGACCACAACCACTTCCACGGCAAGAGCACCCTCGGCATCTACCTCGGCATCGAGGGCGCGAACACCGAGGAAATGGCCCAGCGCGTCCACGTGTACCGCAACTACTTCTCCGACCACACCTTCACCGGCTCCAACGGCGGCGAACCGATCCGGCTGGGCGTCAGCCCTCGCGCCCTGTCCAGCGCCCACGCGATCGTCGAGTACAACCTGTTCGAGCGGGCCAACGGGGACCCCGAAGCGATCTCGGTGAAGAGTTCGGACAACACCATCCGGTACAACACCATCCGCAACAGTTTCGGCGGGATCGTACTGCGGCACGGCAACCGCAACCGGGTGGAGGCCAACCACTTCATCGACGGCACCGAAGGCGTGCGGATCTACGGCAACGACCATGTGATCGTCAACAACCACCTCTCCGGCCTGGCCGGGCGCGCCCTGGTGATCGGCAGCGGATCGGAGCGCGATCACCTGCCCGGCGAGACGCCCGAGGCGCGCCGCGGCAACGACGCCCCCGACCGCATCCTGATCGCCCACAACACCCTGGTGAACAACGGCGGCACGATCTCCGGCGAGAGCCAGCGCCCGCACGAGCCGCGCGACGTCACCGTCGCCGACAACCTGCTCGTCGCGGACACGGGCCAACTGGTCGCCATGGCCAACACCGTGCGCTTCACCTGGACGGGCAATCTCCTGTGGGGCGCCGCCGCGGACGGCAACATCCCCGCCGGCGGCGGTACCCGGGTCGACCCGAAGCTGGTGAAGGACGCGTACGGCATCGCCCGCCCGGCCGCCGGCAGCCCCGCGATCGACGCCGGCACGCCGCGCCGGCCGCGCATCACGCACGACATCGACGGACAGCCCCGCACCAGGACGCCGGACGTGGGCGCGCACGAATACTTCCGCCGGCCGCCGAGGCGCGGACCCCTGACGCCTGCCGACGTCGGTCCCCGGGCCCACTGAGCGCTCCCGCCCACTTCGATCCAGGAGGCATCATGCAACGACGCACGTTCCTCAAGAGCTCGGCCGTGGCCGCACTTGCCGCGGTACCCCTCACCACCTCGCTGTCGGGCAGCGCATCGGCGGCCGATATCCCGGTCTCCTCCCTCGCGGCGCTTCAGAGCGCGATCAACGGCGCCGCACCCGGTGACCGGATCGTCGTCGCCGACGGAACCTATACGGTCCCCTCGGGCGGCTCGATCAACATCTCCGGCAAGAACGGCACGAGCGCCGCACCCATCACCATCGTGTCGAAGACGCGCGGCGGTGTGGTGCTGCGGGGCGCACGCGGCTTCGTGCTCGGCAATTCGAGCAACATCGTCATCAGCGGCTTCGCCTTCCGGCAGAGCACCACGCTCGAGATCCCGACGACCTGCTCGGCGATCCGGCTGACTCGCAACGACTTCCAGTTCGCGGACAGCGGCGATCCGTACTGGGTCGTCGTCCGGGCGAACGACACGAAGATCGACCGGAACCATTTCCACAACAAGACCACCACGGGCATCTTCATCGTCGTCGACGGTCCCGGCAAGACCGACATGGCCCAGAACGTGCAGATCTTCCGCAACCACTTCTCCGACCACAGCTTCACCGGGGACAACGGCGGCGAGCCCATCCGCTTCGGCGTCAGCGGCCGGGCCCTGGCCGACGCCGGCGGAAAGGTGGAGTACAACCTGTTCGAGCGCTGTGACGGCGACCCCGAGGCCATCTCGGTGAAGTCCTCGGGCAACACCATCCGGTACAACACCATCCGCGACAGCCGCGGCGGCATCGTGCTGCGACACGGCAACGGTTCGACGGTGAAGGGAAACTACCTGATCGGCGGCATCGACGGGGTACGGATCTACGGCAACGACCATGTGATCGTCAACAACTACCTCAGCGGGCTGTCCGGCCGGGCCCTGGTGGTCGGCAGCGGCAGCACCCGTGACCACACCCCGAGTGAGACGGAGACCCAGCGGCGGGGCAACGACGCCTGCGACCGCGCGGTGATCGCGCACAACTCCCTGATCAACAACGCCGGCATGCTGTCGGGCGAGACGCGGGCGTTCGAACCGCAGGACGTGACCATCGCCGACAACCTGCTGGTCGGCGACTCCGGCAGCCTCGTCGCCATGGGAGCCACCTCCGGCTTCACCTGGCAGAGCAACCTGCTGTGGGGAGCGGCCGCCAACGGCAACATCCCCGCCGGAAGCTTCATCCGGGCCGACCCCCGGCTCAGTCAGGGCACGGACGGTGTTCTGCGGCTGACGGCGAGCAGCCCGGCGATCGGCGCGGCCACGCTGGGCGGCATAGTCCTGGCCGACGACATCGACGGGGACCAGCGCGGCAGCGTACGGGACATCGGTGCCGACGAGTACGCGACGACGCCCGCACTCCGGCACCCCCTCACCGCCGCGGACGTGGGCCCGAACGCCCCCTGAGCGACCACCGGTGGCGGGGCGCCGCACGCCTGACCGGTCCGTCCACCCGACTCCGCCGGTCCATCCGACCCGGTCCGCCCGACCCCCGTGCGGGCGGACCGCGTCGGACCCCCCACAGGGCGATCGCAGACCATCCGCAGGCCGACCGCAGGAAGGCAGGGCCATGACCGAGGACAGCACCCGGAGTGCGGCGGACCGCTCCCCGCTCCGCCCGCCGGCCGGGCCGACGGACACAGCGGGGGGCGGACGGACCCGTCTGGGCCTGTGCTCGGTCACCTTCCGCCGGCTGCCCGCCGCCGAGGTCGCGCGACGCGCGGCCGACGCGGGCCTGGAGGTGATCGAGTGGGGAGCGGACGTGCACGCGCCCGCGGGGGAGCCCGACACGGTCCGCGCGGTCCGTGAGGTCTCCGACCGCCACGGGCTGGTCTGTTGCTCGTACGGTTCGTACTTTCGCGCCACTCCCGCCGAGTTGGCCGCGTTCCCCGCTGTCGCCCGGGCCGCCGGTCTGCTCGGGGCACCCCGGGTACGGGTCTGGGCGGGCGGAACCGGATCGCGGTCCGCCCTGCCGGACGAGCGGCACGAAACCGTGCGCTGCCTGCGGGAGGCGGCCCGGATCGCCGCGGACCACGGCCTGGAGCTCGCGCCGGAGTTCCACGGTCGAACGCTCACCGACACCGTCGCCTCGACCGTCCGGTTGTTGGACGAGGTGGGCGCGGACAACGTCCGCACGTACTGGCAGCCGCCGCAGGACACCCCCGACGAGCAGGCGCTGGCGGGGCTCGTCGAACTCGGCGACCGGGTCACCGCCGTACATGTCTTCTCGTGGTGGCCGGGCAACAACCGGCTGCCGCTGGCGGACCGCCGGGACCTGTGGACCACGGCCCTCGACCTGTTGGCGGGCCGGGGCGTCGAGGCGCTCCTGGAGTTCGTCCCCGGTGACGACCCCGCGGTGCTGGCGCGCGAGGCCGAGACCCTGAGGCGCGCCGCGGCACAAACCTCCTCGATCCGACGCGGTCGATCGTGATCCGGCGGGTCACGAGTGAGATGTCCCGTCGCCCGCCCACCCACCAAGACGCCAGGACGGCAGGCATGCCACTCGAGAACGACGACACGCTCGTGTTCATCGGCGACTCCATCACCGACGCGGGCCGAGACCGTGCGGATCCCGCATCTCTCGGCGAGGGATACGTCCGCGAGATCGCGCGGACTCTGCGCGAGCGGGCGCACGACGGACCCGGCCCCCGCGTCGTCAACAGGGGGATCAACGGCCACCGCGTGTACGACCTGGAATCCCGCTGGAGCACCGACGTCATGGACCACCGACCCACTGTCGTCACGGTCAAGATCGGCATCAACGACACCTGGCGACGCTACGACCGCAACCTCGCCAGTCCGGTCGACGAGTTCGAGGCGTGCCTCGACCGCCTGCTCGCGGCCACCACGCGGAAGTCGTCCGCACGGCTGGTCGTCATCACCCCGTTCCTGCTTCCGGTCGGACCGGACCAGGAACGCTGGTTCGAGGACTTGTCGCCGCGTACCGACGCCGTCCTGCGGGCCGCTGCGCACAACGGAGCCCGAGTGGTTCGCGCGGACCTCGTGCTGCCCCGCGCGGCGCGGGACCGGGAGCCGGCGGAGCTGGCCCCGGACGGCGTGCACCCGAGTCCTCTGGGGCATCGGCTGATCGCCGACGCCTGGCTCGCCGAGGTCGCTCCCGCGGCCCTGGACGCACGGCGGTAGCAGCGCCGCGGGTCAGACGATCGGAGCGTCGGATGCGCGCGCGCTCGCGTTCGTGCAGACCCTGGATCCGGTGCGGTCACCGCCCGGCCGGCTCTTCTCGTCAGGGCCGGCCGCGGATGGAGCGGTGGTCGACGAAGTCCGCGATCCGGTACCGTTTTTCACGAACTCGGACGCCGGGTTCGCCGAGCCTGGGTTGTCGAGCCGCGGACGACCAGCTTTACCGGCAGGGTCATGGGCTTGCCGGTGCGCGGTGCCGGGTTGCCGCGCGAGGACAGCAGCGCGTCGACGGCAGCCCGTCCCTGGGCGCGCAGCGGGGCGGCGACGGTGGTCAGCCCGGGCCTGACGATGCGCGTCGGGAAGATGTCGTCGAAGCCGACCACGCTGACGTCCTCGGGAACTCGGACGCCGCGCGCCTGGAGAGCGAGCATGGCGCCGATCGCCAGTTGGTCGTTGTAGGCCACGACGGCGGTCGGCAGGTCCTGGGGGAGCGCGTCGGCGGCTTCGCGACCGCCTGCGACCGTCGGCGCGAACGGGCCCACGCGCTGCACCCGCATGTCCAGCCCGATCGCCGCCTCGCGCAGGCTCCGCAAGCGCATCCCGTCCGCCCAGGATGCCTCCGGACCGGCCACGTAGGTCACCGTGCGATGCCCCAACCGGGCCAGATGTTCCGCGGTCACGAACATGCCGTGCGGGTTGTCGAGGGTGATGCTGGGAACGTCGGCGACATCCCGGTTGAGGACGACCACCGGCCGCTGCTTGGCAGTCATGCGGATGGCCGAGTCCGACAGTCGGGTACCCGCCAGTACGAGTCCCTCGACTGCGGGCAACGCCCTTTCCAGACTGGCGCGTTCCACCCGATCGGACTCCTGGGCGTCGATCAGCAGGAGAACGAAGCCAGCCTCGGCGGCGGCGGACTCGGCTCCCCGGATGATCTCGGCGTAGAACGGGTTGGTCACGTCGGAAACCACCAGCGCGAGCATCGAGGTGCGGCCGGTGGGCAGTCCCGACGCCAACGGATTCACGCGGTAGCCGAGCTCCGCGGCCACCCGCCGGATGCGTTCCGCAGTCGCTGCGTTGACCCGGCCCGGCCTGGCGAACGCCCGGGACACGGTGGACGCGGCCACCCCTGCGGCCCGGGCGACGTCGTAGATCGTCGGTGCCTTGCTCCCGCCGGTCGCGGCGGTCGGCGCGTCGTCACGCTCGCTCACCCGATCTCACTTCCGTTCTCGTGGGAAAGCCGCAGGTCTGGGGCGGCGACACCCGGTATCGGACGACCCTATGGCTGCCCAAGGGATGGGTGGGAGGCAGCGCACTGTACTCCGTTCGACGCCGTCATCCCGGCGTGGCCGTCGTCGAAACGGCTACGCGGCGGGCCACCCGGCTGCCGAACAGCGGTCCCCCGCCGAGGGGCGAGACAGGTGCCCGCAGTGGTGGCGCGGAATCAGGCGGGTTCGGGGGTGAGCGTTTGCGGGGTGGGGGCGCTGGAGGTCAGGCCGGCTTGGTGGGCGGCTGTGGTGGTGGCGGCGAGGACTGCGTGGACGGGGAGGCCGAGGCGGGCGGCGAGGGCGGCGGCGGGGGCGAACTCGGGGGTTGCCTGGAGGATTCTGCCGCAATGGTGGCCCACCTTGACGGGGAGGCGGCTGCCGAGGACGTCCACGTGGGTCCAGCCTCGTTGGAGTTCGGATTTGCGGACCGGCCGTTCGCGTACGCCCAGGGTGGTGGTGAGGCGGAAGACGGCTTCACGGAGGGGTTGGGCGCCTTGCGGCGGGCACAGGACGGAGAGCGTGTGCGCGGGGCGGCCCTTCTTCATGAGGATGGGGGTCAGCCAGGCGTCCGAGGCGCCGGCCTCCATCAGGGATGCGAGGACGCTGGGCCATGCGCGCGGGTCCAGGTCGTCGATATTGGTTTCCAGGACGACGGCTTCGGCGGCGTCGAAGACGGAATCGAGGGCCGTGGCGGGGGCCGGGGTGCCGAGGAAGACGCGGGTGACGTTGGGGCGTCCGGGGGTGTCGCGGCTGCCGGCCCCGATGCCGGTTCGCTCCAGACGCAGGTGTGGTAGGGGAGCGCATTCGCGGGCCAGGGTGGTGAGCAGCGCCAGGCCGGTGGGGGTGGCGAGTTCGCCCTCGCCGCCCGCGAACACCTGCCACTCGGCGGCGAGTTCGGCCACCGCAGGGGCGGGGACGGGAAGTTCGCCGTGGGCGGTGGTGACGCGGCCGGCGCCCAACGCCACGGGACCTGCCGTCAGATCGGTGACGGCGAGGTCGTGCAGCGCGGCACAGACGCCGACGACGTCTGCGATCGAGTCCCAGGCACCCACCTCGTGGAAGTGCACCTCTTCCGTCGTGGTGCCGTGTACGTGTGCCTCGGCGACGGCGAGGCGGGCGAAGGCGGCGAGGGCCGACGCGCGGACCGGATCTGCCAGGGGCGCCCGCTCGATGAGGCGGCGTACGTCACGCCACGTTCGGTGTGCGTGGTCGTCGTCGCTCGGCGTCACCTGGATCCGCGTCGCTCGCATCCCGGCGCGGGTGACCTGTGTCTGTGCGAGGCGTACCTCGCCGGGGACCACGGCCTCCACCGCGGCACGCACGGTGCTCAACGCGGCCCCGCCGTCGACGAGGGCGGCGAGCAGCATGTCCCCGGCGATGCCGGCGGACGCATCGACCCACGCGGCCCTCATGGGCGCAACCGATGCAGGACCTCGCCGGCTTGCGGCACCACGAGTGTGTCCGGGTCGGCGTCGAACGCCGCGAAGTCCACCGCGGAGGGGTCCAGATGGCCGAGGTTCGCCCCGCGGACGACGTCTTCGGGAATGCCGGTCGCGAGGGTGACGGTCAACCGGCAGCGCTCGCCGCGCTCTTCGTCGTACGTACCCGCGCCGCGCAGGTGTGTGGAGTGCGCCAGGACGCCCCAGTGCAGGTGCTTGAAGCGCTCCCACTGCTTGGTGAAGTAGTCGCGGCAGTGGTAACCGATCTCCTCGATCTCCGGGTGCATCGCGGAGATCGTCCGCACGTGCGGCGCGTACAGGATGACCTCGCCGCCGTCCGCGACGACCGGTTCCAGCTTGTAGAAGCCTTTCGCCGCGGTCCAGATGTCCTCGTACTTCTCCGGGATCACGGACAACACACGCCGCACCGGGGCGTCGAGGTAGCGGACGTGGACCTGCGCGGACACGTCGGCCGCCGCCGACCAGGCCGCCTCCGGGGTCCCGTACGCCATCGAGTGCAGTGCCCCGGTGCCGGATTCGACCACGACGCACAGCGCGCGCCTGCGGCTCGGGATCAGCGCGGCGGCCTCGTGGATCAGCGCGCGGACCGGGGTGATGCCGCGCGTTCCGATGATCTCCGCGCTGGTGATCAGGGCCCCGAGCCAGTGCGACAGGTCGATGATGTCGGCGCCCGCGACGCCGGGGAAGAAGTACTTGTCACCGCCGGAGAAGCCGACCACTTCGTGCGGGAAGACCGGGCCGACGACCAGGGCCACGTCGTGCTCCACGACGGCCCGGTTGAGGCGTACGTCGACCTCTTGGCGCAGCAGCCCGCCGGACAACTCGGCCACGCGCTCGGCGCCGATGGTGCCGACCGAGGCGAACGTCGACGGCTTCCACCACTCGTGGTTGAGGACGGTCATGCCCGGCAGCGGCGGGACGTGGGCGGCCAATTCGGCCTCGCCCATCGGCGCGTGCGTACCCAACGCGACAAGCACCGTCAACCGGGAGACCCGGCCGTACAGCGCGTCGTGCACCGCGGCGAGCAGCAGCGGAAGCGGGCAACTGCGGGTGCCGTCGGGTACCACCAGGCATACGCTCCGGCCGTCGAGATCCTCGTCGGCCAGTTGTTCGGCGACGAAGGCTCGCACCTGGGTCTCGGGAAGGACCGCGCCCGGCCCACCGATCTGTGCTGTCATGGCGGCCAGAGGACCATGGCGTCCGGCGCGGTGCAAGTGCCCAGGGCAACACATGGCAACCGGTTGCCGCGCCGGGCCGACGGCAACGAACATGCCGTCATGCCAAGCCTTCACTCCGACCGACTACTTCCCGTCGACCCCGGTGTGCGGGCTCTCGCCCGGCGCCGCCACGAGATGGTGCGCGACCTGCCGATCCCGTCACCGCACCGGCTCTACCGGGACGAGACGTTCGAGGCGGCGGCGGAACCGGTGCGCGTCAACCCGCGAAAGGTCTTCGAACTGTGACCGCCCAACCCGCGACCCGGCCCTTGTCCCGCGCGGTCGACGGACGCCCCGCCGCGCCGGTGCGCATGCTGCACCTCGGCCTGGGCGGCTTCTTCCGGGCCCATCAGGCCTGGTACACCGAGCACGCCGGCGACGCCGACCGGTGGGGCATCGCGGCGTTCACCGGGCGCAGCACCGCGATCGCCGAGCGGCTGACCGCCCAGGACGGGCTCTACACGCTGGCCACCCGTGCTCCCGACCGCGACCGCTTCGAGGTGGTCGGTTCGCTCACCTCGGCGCACTCCGGCGGCGACCACGCCGTGTGGCTGGACTACTGGCGGCGGCCGGAACTCGCGGTGGTCACCCTGACGGTCACCGAGGCGGCGTACACACGCGCCCCCGGAGGCGGCCTGGACACCGGACGCGCCGATGTGAGTGCCGATATCGCCGCACTCCGGGTCGACCCGAACGCTCCGGTATCGACCGTCGCCGCGCGGCTGCTGGCCGGGCTGGCCGCCAGGCAGCGCGCGGGCGGCGGCCCCGTGGCTGTCGTGCCGTGCGACAACCTGCCGGGAAACGGCGAGGTCACCGCACGGGTGATCGGCGAACTGGCGGACGCGATCGGGCGCCCCGGATGGCGCGACGCGGCCGCGCACGCCTCGTACGTCGGCACCATGGTCGACCGGATCACCCCGTGGACCACCGCGGACGACGTGGCCGCCGTCCGCGACGCGACCGGGCGCCGCGACGAAGTCCCCGTCGTCACCGAGCCGTTCACCGAGTGGGTGCTGCACGGCGAATTTCCGGCCGGGCGGCCCCGCTGGGAGGACGCCGGTGCCCGCTTCGTCGCCGACGTCACGCCGTACGAGGAACGCAAACTGTCGCTGCTCAACGGCGCCCACTCGCTGTTGGCGTACGCGGCGCCGTTCCGCGGGCACGCCACCGTCGCCGAGGCCGTGGCCGATCCGGTCTGTCGGGTCTGGGTGCGCGAGTGGTGGGTCGAGGCCTCGGCCCACCTGGACTTCCCGGAAACCGCGCTGGCCGCCTACCGGGACGCGCTGACGACCCGTTTCGCGAACCCGCGCATCCGGCACACCCTCGCCAAGATCGCCGAGGACGGAGCCCAGAAGATCCCGGTGCGCGTCCTTCCCACGCTCTACGCCGAGCGCACGTCCGGGGCGATGCCGCCCGGCGCGCTCCGCGTCATCGCCGCGTGGCTGCTGCACCTGCGCGGAAGCAACGGGATCCCCGTACGAGACGGCGCAGCCCCGGTCCTCACCGGATCACCGTCCGCCGCCGCGCACGCCGTGCTGGCCTTCCTCGATCCCGCCCTCGCCCGAGACACCGAACTGGTCGAGGCGCTCACCGCCCGCGCCTGGGAACTCGCCTGACCGAAGACGTCGTCATCGGCGTGGACGTCGGAAACCTGGGACACCCCCCGGGCCGACAAGTATCAGCAGGAGGAGAAGCACGTCATGCTCCCCGGACTGTCCGACACCGACAGCGATGCCGCCGACCGCGTCGGAACACTGCTCCACACGCCCGGACGGCTCGGTGTGGCCTTCTCCGGGGGAGTGGACTCCTCCGTGCTGTTGGCCCTGGCCGTCCGAGCGCTGGGCGCCGACCGCGTGGTCGCGGTGCTCGGCGTCTCGCCCAGCCTCGCCGCGGACGAGCGCACGGCAGCCCTGCGGGTTGCCGCGAGGATCGGTGCGCGCGTGGTCGAGGTCGCCACCCATGAGGGCGACCTGCCGGCCTACCGGGCCAACGGCCCCGACCGGTGCTTCCACTGCAAGGACGAGTTGTTCGCCCGCATTTCCGCGGAGGTGGTCCGGGCGCACGGCCTGACGGCCGTCGCCTACGGGGAGAACGCCGACGACGTGGTGCGCGCGGACCGTCCCGGCGGCAGGGCCGCCGTGCGCCACCGGGTGCTGCGCCCGCTCGCCGACGCGGGCCTGGACAAGGCGGCGGTCCGCCGGATCGCCGCCGCGCTGGACCTGCCGTGCGCGGACAAACCGGCCGCGCCTTGCCTGGCCTCGCGGATCCCGCACTTCAGTGAGGTCACACCGCAAAAGCTGAGACAGGTGGAGGTGGCGGAACGGGGCCTGCGGGGGCTTGGCTTCAGCGACTGCCGGGTCCGCCACCACGGCGATGTCGCACGGATCGAGGTGCCCGTCGCCGAGATCGCGGCGCTCGCGGGCGACCTGCGCGAGGAGGCTCTGGCGGTGGTCCGTGCCGCCGGGTTCCGGATGGTCGCCGTCGATCTCGCAGGCATGCAATCGGGTGCCTTCACGCTTTCCCTGATCGGAGTCCGCCATGGCTGAATCGTTTGCACGCCTCGACCACGAACGGATCGACCGTAGGGGATATCCGGAGGCGATCTTCTGCGAGGGGAAGACCCCGGACCAGGTGGGCGCGATCGCTGCCGAGCTGCGCGAGCGCGGCCGGGCGGTGGCCCTGTTCACCCGCGCCGGTCCCGAGCACGCGCGGGCCGTCCTCGCCGAGCTGCCCGACGCCCGGCACGCGTCGGACGCCCGGCTGCTGGTGTGGCCGCCCGAACCGCCCGCTCCGGAGGGAGGTCTCGTGGTGGTGTTGGCGGCGGGTACCTCCGACCTCCCGGTGGCGCTCGAGGCCGAACTGACCGCCCGCTATCTGGGACGGCGCTGTGAGTCGGCCGTGGACGTGGGCGTCGCCGGGCTCCACCGCGTGATCGGCATGCTCGACCTGCTGCGTTCCGCCCGGGTCGTGGTGGTCGCCGCGGGTATGGACGGCGCGCTGCCCAGCGTGGTGGCGGGGCTGATCGCCGCGCCCGTCGTCGCGGTGCCGACCTCCGTCGGCTACGGAGCGGCTTTCGGCGGCCTGGCACCCCTGCTGTCGATGCTCAACGCGTGCAGCCCCGGGGTCGCGGTCGTCAACATCGACAACGGCTTCGGGGCCGGGCACCTCGCCGCGCAGATCGCGGCACCCGTCACGCCGGCGGCGGCCGGCGCTCCGTCGTGGGGGTCGGCCGGGCGGGAATGAGCCGCGCCCCGGGGCCGGCTACCCCCGGCGGTTTCGAGGGCCGGCGCCGACCCGAGGTCCAGCCTCGACCCGAGGTCCGTGATCGGAGGCGAGGTCCATGATCGGACGCGAGGTCTGTGATCGGATGTGAAACGGGTGGCAGACCGCGCAGTCGCCTGGCCATCCGCGGCGTCCTGATATGCCGTCCCATCTCGATCCGTGTCGTCGGGGATTTCTCCGTCAGGGCGGCAGGGCGCTCGCTCCCACGCATGGCCCAAGTCGTCGACGGGCCTTGCCGATCGGCGCCTGTGCCCACATCCGCACACGAGCTCTCCTGGCAACACATGACAACCGATTGCCGTGGCCTCCGGCTGCGGACAACCATGCGGAGTATGCCCTCCTCACTCCATCCCGACCGGCTCTTGCCCGTCGACGCACAAGCACGCGCCGTCGCCCGCCGTCTCTACGAAGCGGTCCGCGACCTGCCGATCCTGTCGCCGCACGGTCACGTGGACCCGCGGTTGCTGGTCGACGACAAGCCGTTCAGCGACCCGGCGAGTCTGCTGATCTCCTCCGATCACTACGTCACGCGCCTGCTGCACGCCTGCGGTGTCCCGCTGGACGAACTCGGGGTAGGGCAGGGACCACTGTCCGAACAGCAGGGCCGCCAGGCGTGGCGCAAGATGTGTGAGCACTGGACCGCCTTCCGAGGGACCCCTGTCCGCTACTGGATGGAGGCGGAACTGGTCGAGATCTTCGGCGTGACCGAGCGACCCGCCGCCGCCACGGCCGACCGGATCTACGACCGGATCGCCGCGCGGCTGGCCGATCCGGCCTTCCACCCGCGGGCGCTGTTCCGCCGCTTCGGCATCGAGGTGCTGGCCACCACCGACGATCCCGCGGACGATCTGGCCGCTCACCGGGCACTTGCCGCCGACCCCGCCTGGACGGCGCGAGTCCTGCCCACCTTCCGACCCGACCGCTACCTGGAGCCCGGTCAGGGTTGGGGAGAAGCCATGTCGCGCCTGGGCGAGGCCGCGGACATCGACACCTCGGACTACGACGGCTACATCCGGGCGTTGGAAGACCGACGACGCCACTTCATCGCGCACGGCGCCACCTCCGCCGACCACAGCCACCCGGACGTGGGCACCGAACCGCTGACCCACGGCGAGGCCGCCCGTATCTACCGGGCCGCCTTGCGGGGCACGGCGAGCGAAGCCGAGGGCGTCGCCTTCCGTCGACACATGCTGCTCGAGATGGCTCGCATGTCCTGCGACGACGGCCTGGTGATGACCCTGCACCCATCCGTGCGCCGCAACCATCACGCGCCCACCCACCACCGGTACGGCCCCGACACCGGCCACGACATCCCGCTGCGCGCCGAGTTCACCGACGCCCTGCGTCCGCTCCTGCACAGGTACGGAACCGCCGAGGGATTCCACCTGATCCTGTTCACCCTCGACGAGACCGTCTTCACCAGGGAGATCGCTCCGCTGGCCGGGTTCTACCCCTCGGTCTACGCGGGCGCCCCGTGGTGGTTCCTCGACGCCCCCGACGCCATCCGCCGGTTCCGCCGCGCGGTCACCGAGACAGCGGGATTCTCCCGGACGTCCGGCTTCGTCGACGACACCCGAGCCTTCTGCTCCATCCCCGCCCGACACGACATGTCGCGGCGGCTGGACTGTGGCTATCTCGCCGAACTGGTCGCCGAGCACCGACTCGACGAGGACGAGGCGATGGAGACGGCCGTGGATCTGGTCACGGTCAACCCGCGAAAGGCGTTCAAGCTGTGATCACCGCCTCGATACCCGCACCCTCGACGGGCATCCGGCGCCGATTCGGCTCCTCCATCCGGGACCGGGCTGGTTCTTGCGCGCACACTCGGAGTCCTGCTCGGCGGGCTCAGGGGTAGAGGTCGGCCGGGAAGGCGAACGGGACGAGTTGCGCTCGATCACGTGCGCCGACCTCCGTCATGGCCCGCACCGCATGGGTCTTCACGGTGAACGGCGATACGGACATCCGGGCCGCGATTTCGTCGTTGCCGAGGCCGCTTGCGACGAGAACGGCCACGTCGCGCTCCCTGGGCGTCAGAGCGCCGAAGCGTCGCAGCAGTTCCCGGTCGATCACCGGGGGCGGGCTGTCGGTCATGTGACCGATGAGCGCGGCCGTGGCGGTGTGCCGACAGCGCACCGCCGCCGGCACCCGGATTGGCCCCGCCGCAGGACCCGCCGTCCACTCCGAATCTCCGTGGCCCGCCGACCCCCGCATCCGATGTATTCCCGATCAGTCGGCGGTTCGCCGGCGTTCGCGAAGGGCCCGGACCCGGCCGCGGCTGGCGCAGGCCGGGGAGGGGCACCAGCGGCGGCGGCCGGTCGGATTGGCGAATACGCCACGGCAGTCGTGTTCGGGGCAGACGGACAGGGCGTGGCGGTCGGCGCCCGTGAGGTGGTCGACGGCCTGGCGTGCGATGCGGGCGAGTGCCGCGTCCATCGTGGGCGGGGGTTCGCGGGTGAGCCGATCGGTGACCACGAGCCTTACGGGATCGGTGACTTCGTCGAGGAAGCGGGTCAGCGCGGTGGCGGCCTCGGCCGGTGGTGTTGCCTGGGTAACGACCGCGAGGGCGAGAGGGCGCAGGTTCTCGCGAAGGCCCTGGGTACGGCATACGTCGACCTCGGTCAGCCTGCGGAGCGGAGTCAATTCGCTGTGTTCGACCCATTCCGCCAGCCGCTCGGGTGTGGCGATGCGTTCGACCGGGTGCGCGCTGAAGCTGCGGCCTCGGGTGGCGAGCAGGTTGAGCCAGGTCGCGCCGCAGTCGAACCGGAAGGCCAGGGCGTCTTCGTTTTGCATGGCGACAGCGTAACGCCTGAGGCGTTACGCTGATCGAGATGTAACGGCACACCCGTTACATGGACGCCGGATGGGCAGGATGGGAAATCATCATGGAGTTGCGTGAGGCGCGCTTCGACCGCGCGCAGGGCTACCGACTGTTGGACGACCTCCAGGACCGGCACACCCAGGAGGCGACGCTCCCCGGCTTGGAGCGCATCGCGCCCGGCTTCCCGGATTGGATCGTGACGTCCTTGTTCGGGGGCACATATCAACGCGAGGGTCTGGGCCTGCGGGATCGGCAATTGCTCAACCTGGCCGCGCTCACGGCGCTGGGCGGGGTCGACCCACAGCTGGAGGGCCAGGTCAGGAGCGGCCTGCGGGTCGGGCTGACCGCCGAGGAGATCATTGAGGTGTTCGTCCATCTCGCGCCGTACATCGGGGTGCCGAAGGCGCTTGCCGGGCTGCGGGTCGCCGCCGGCGCGCTCGCGGCCACCGCCGACGAGAGCGGGGGCGACGCGGGATGAGCGCGATCCGTACCGTGCTCGGCGATATTCCCGCCGCGGACATGGGTGTCACCGATGCGCACGACCACCTGTTCTTCCGCAGCCCGGTGTTGGCGGGCCAGGAACTCGACGACCGGCAGGCCGCCGCCGCCGAACTCCACGCCTTCGGTGGGCTCGGAGGACGGACCGTGGTGCAGTGGACGCCGTACGGACTCGGTCGCCGTCGTGCGGACCTGGCCGAACTCGCCCGGGAGACCGGCATCCAGGTCGTCTCGGCGACCGGACTCCACCAGGCGGTCCACTACGACCCCGAGCACCTCGCGCGGATCCGGGACCGGCTCGCGGAGCTGTTCGTCCACGACCTGACCAAGGCGCCGGTCCGGTCGGGGCTGATCAAGGTCGCCGGAGGCTTCCACGGCCTCGACACGCACGCACGACACGTGATGGCCGCCGCAGCCGAGGCACACCGGGCGACCGACGCGCCCATCGCCGTCCATCTCGAAGGCGGCACGGCCGCGACGCAGGTCATGGACCTGCTGTGCGGAGCACTGGGGGTCCGCCCCGAGGGGGTCATCCTCGGCCATCTGGGCCGCTCGCCCGACACGCGTGCTCATCTGGACGCCGCCCGCACCGGGGCGTTCCTCTCCTTCGACGGCCCCTCGCGCGCCCACCACGCCACCGACTGGCGGCTGTTCGACGAACTGGCCGCGCTCGCCGAAGCGGGCCACGGCCACCGGATCCTGCTCGGCGGCGACACCACGACAGCGACGGCGCGCGCGTCCAGCGGCGGCGGGCCCGGCATACCCTTCCTACTGCACAGCCTGCGCCCGAGGTTGGTACGCGAGTTCGGGGAACAGTTCGCCGCCGAGGTGTTCGTGGACAACCCCGCGCGGGCGTTCGCCGCCGACTGGGCGTGAGAGGACCGGTGGGTCTCGTGGTGTTGTCCGGCGGGCGTCTCATCGGGTCGTCCATGCGGTGTCCGGAGGCGCGGCCGGGATCCGCCTTTGTCCGTAGGGCAGTTGGCGTATCGTTCCGGCGGTGTGAGCGGACGACGTCCTGGGATCGTCCGGCCATGAGGGAATGGCGTCGCCGTCGAGTCGAGACCACATGGTTCGGCGGCGGCGGGCCCAGGCAGCGCAGCTCGACCGGCTCCGGGGCTTTGCCCTTCGTCCGCGCCGTCGCCGTATGGGTCGTTGCTCGAATGCGCACCGGGGTTCACCATTTCGGGGCGCTCGCCGACGCTACGCGGCCCCGCGTATGGTCGGGGCCCGGCATCGCTGCTCCGGGTCGCGTGCTGCTTCGGGGGCGGTGCTGGATAGCCTCGGCGCATACTTGATCGGATCGCCGGTCCGGGACCGGGGTGGGCTCGCCTGGCGCCGGGGTCCAAGGGGAGAACCGGCATGTCCGACACACCCGTTCCCGGCGACTCGACGCCGCCCGCAACCGGCCGCGTGGGCGGCGATCCACGGCACGACGCCGACGAACCTCGCGTCGAGCGGCGCGCCATGCTCGTGACCGTAGCTGCGTCGATCGCCGTCGCCCTGATCGTGGTCCTGCTGGTCGCCACCGGCGTGATCGGCGGCACCACGAATGCGGGCGAACGGCACCAGCGGGTCGAGGACGATCGAACGGCGGGCGCCGCGGAGGCGGCTCCGCAGCGTCCCGAGATCCGCGACGAGGAAGTGGAGGCGGTGGTCGCCGCGCGCTCGCGCGCCCTGGCGGAACACAACGTGGACGCCTTCGTCGCGCCGATCGACCCGACGGCCGGCGAGCTGATCGCGGAGCAGCGCCGCCTGTTCGCGAACCTGGCGCTGTTCCCGTTCGCGGAGGCCCGATACACGGTGTCGAACCAGCCCCCTCGGTCGGTCTCCGACTCCGGTCGCGCTGCGGTCATGGTCGTGGTCTCCTTCGTGCATCGCGTCGAAGGAGTCGACCCGGTGGCGATTGCGGAGAACTACCGATGGACCTTCGACCGTACCTCCGCCGGCGGTCCCCTGTGGATGACTGCGGTCTCCACCGCTCCCTACGGCGGGGTGATGTACCCGATGCCGTGGGATCAGACCGCCCTGGTGGTCGAAAGGCGTCCGCATGTGGTCCTCGCCGCCGCTGTCGCGAACAAGGCCGAGGCGGCGACCTGGGCCGACAAGGCGGAGGCCGCGGCCCGACGCGATCTCGACGCGTGGCGCGGCCCGCGACTGCCCGTCGATCGCTTCGTCGTCTACGTGACACCCGATCGACGTACCTTCGACGAGATCGCGTCGACCAAGGGGCGCGGCCCCGCTGCGGGCGTGTGTGTGAGCCTGGCTCCCCTCACGCTGACCGACGGCAAACAGACGCGACAAGTAGGTTGTCGCGTCGTGGTGGACGGTGCGGGCAAGGGATTCGCCACCTCCGACGACGCGATCTTCAAGCAGATCGTCGAACACGAGCTGGGTCACGCGATGGTTGCCGGATTCGCCCCCGCGTGGACCGAGCACGTGAGCTGGGTCGCGGAAGGATTCGCCGAGTCGCTGCCGTGGTCCGACCCGCGGATGGCGAACAAGTACAACCCGACCGCGCGGGCGTATGTCAACGACGGCAGATTCACCGGCAGGCTCCCCGTCGACGGCGAGATCCACAGCGCCGACCCCGCGACGACGTCGATCAACTACCACCTCTCGATGCAGGCAATCCGCTTCCTGGCCGAGGAGTTCGGCACGGACAAGGCCCACACGTTCGTCGCCGAGGTCTATCGCGACGCGAGTCGCCTCGACGCCGCGCTCACCGCAGCCACGGGTTTGGACCGAGCCGCCTTCGAACGCACATGGGCCCGGTACGTGAAGGACCACCCGGGCAGCTGACTCGACCGGCGCGAACAGCGAAGACCGATCGGGTCTTTGGGCGGCAGCCCGACCCCCGCGACGCGCGAGCATCGATTTCGTAGGCGCAAGTACGTTGCCCGTCGCGCGGCCACCGACGCGCGGGGGCGGGCCGGGGCGCGGTTGTCTCAGCCCGGGAACGCGAATCGGTAGCCCTGGTCCTTCAGCCACGGCAAAAGCCGTGCGAGCGCTTCGACGCTCTGGGTGCGGTCGCCGCCCGCGTCGTGCATGAGGATCACGCCGCCGGGGCGCAGCTCACGGCGCACGTTGTCGAGGATCGCGTCGACGCCGGGCTTCTCCCAGTCCCGGGTGTCGACCGACCAGCCGAGGGGCTTCATGCCGTACGCGGCCGACATCTGGCGCACGGTCGGCGACCACGCGCCGCCGGGCGCGCGGAACCAGTCGACGTCGTGGCCGGGGGCGGCCCGGGCGATCTCGTCGCGCGCGGAGACGATCTCGTGCTCGACTCGCGGGGTCGACCGCTTGTCGATCTGCTCGTCGTGCGTGACCGAGTGGTCGCACAGTCGATGGCCGGCGGCGACCACACGGCGCACCAGATCGGGGTGGCGAGAGGCGTTGGGGCCGACCATGCAGAAGGTGGCCTTGACGTCGTACTCGTCGAGGAGTGCGAGCACCTTCGGAGTCCACCGCGGGTCGGGGCCGTCGTCGAAGGTGAGCGCGACCGTGCGGTGACCGGGATCCGTGGTGCTCCGTACGATGCCCATGGGCACGAGCGGCGGGGGTATGTCCGCGGCCCGATTCGCCGCCGGCGCGGGTGGGTCGGCCGGTGCGGCGTGGCCGGAGCCGCGGGGCGTCGCGGCCGACGAGGGCGCGCCCGGGGTCGTCGACGCGGGACCCGTCGGCGGAGCGGAGGGGTGCGGCTTCGAGGGTGCCGACGCCGACGGCTGCGGGCCCGACGGGCCGGGGGCGGTCGTCTCGGCCGGGCCGGTGGGGGACGCGCCCCGCGCCCCGGGGCCGTCCGGTGCCGGGTTCGGGGTGGTCGTCGGGGGCGGATTCACGGGTACCGCCGCTGCCTTTGCCTTGTCGGTCCGGGCGGACCCCGCGCCGTCACCGGAGCCACACGCGGCGACGGTCACCGCGAGCACCCCGACCACCGCCAGGGCCGGGAGTCGGCGGGCGACACCCCGACCGGGGAGCGCTGGGGTCCGCACGCGACGGGCGACGGACGGCTGGGACGTCAGGACGGGCTTAGGCACACGAACTCCGGAAGGATCGGCAACGGGTCACGCGTGTAGACGCGACTTGATTCGGGCAGAATGTCGACTTTGCTCAGATTCTCCGATTTCGCGCAACGGGCGACCATGTGTCAATGCCCGTGCGACAACCCGTCACCAAGCGTCTGATCTGCGTCATCCTCAAACCGTCAACCCCACACGCACCATCAGCACCATCAGCACCGAGCACCAAACCCTGCCAAGTGACCGACGCCACCCTCCGACCCGCACCGCCCGCCGCTGCACACCCACCGCCGCCACCCCCACGACCTCGCGCAGCCCGGGGTGCCCCAGCGCGGGGCCGACAGTCGCGCCGGACCTCGCCACCCGCGCCGCCCATACACCCGCTCCCACCGCGGGACCTGCCGGAGCCACCCGCACCGGCACGCCCGTACGCCACGCCACACGGCACCGACGCCCGAACGCCACCGGCCCCACGACGACCCCACCGACACCACGGACACCACGGATACCTCAGATACCACAGACGCCGCCGACACCACCGCCACCACCGCCGCCACCGCCACCACCACCACCATCACAGCCCCTGCGCCACTCCGTCCCGGCCCGCGGGCCTCGCTCTGGCCCCAGCCCCACGCCCCCACGCCTGTCCTGGCCACCCTGTCGTCGCCGATTCGTCGGGCAAGTTCGCGGTGTCCCGTCAGCCTTGGCGCGTTCCTGCTCTCCGAACCGGTCTCGAACCGTCGTCACCGCAGCTCTTCACGCCCGGGCGTGCCACTGCACGTCCCCAACCGGGTAGCCACGCCGCCCGACGGTCCGCGTTCTTCGCCCCCACTCGCGCCAACTCGCCTTCGTGGGAGCCCGGTTGTCGGGGAGGGGAGCGGGCGGCCCGCGTGCTCGACGAGGGCGTGCGTGGGTTGTTGACAGAATGTGCCGCGCCAATCACATTCGTTGACGGTCGACTTGCGCCCGTGTGAGCGTTTCGTTCGTTCGGGCACGAACCCGGCGCGCGCGATGGTCGGTCCCGCTCACCCCGCGGACCGACGAGAGTCGGACTCGTGGTCGAGGTCTGTCCTCTATCCAAGGAGCCTCGATGAAACGCAGCACAGTGACGGTCGGGTCGGTCCTGGCCTTACTCGCCGGCCTCGTGGTCGGTACGTCCCAGTCGAACGCGGCGACCCCTCCGCCCGCGCCCGGCTTGGCAGCGGCGGTGTCCGCCGCCGACAAGGCCGCCGCGAGCGGCCAGGACGTCCTGGCCAAGGGCCCCAACGAGAGCTACGTGCGGCAGCAGGTGACCCCGTGGGTCGACGACCTGTACTCCGTGGCCTACGAGCGCACTTACCGCGGGCTGCCCGTGGTCGGCGCGAGCGCCGCGGTGCTGGCCGACGGCAACGGCAACGTCCGGGCCGCCGAGTCGGCCACCGATCTGCGGATCGACGTCCCCGTCAAGCCGACCGTCGGCAAGGGCGCGGCCGAGAACGTCTCGCGTTCGCGACTCAAGGTCGTCGACAAGGTCGAGTCGCGACGCCTGGTCGTACGAGTCCGGGAGGGTTCCGCGAACCTGGCCTGGGAGACGGTGCTGATCGGCAGCACCGAGAGCGCACCCAGCCGGCTGCACGTCTTCGTCGACGCCCGCTCGGGTCGGATGCTCGACTCCTACGACGACGTCAAGGGCGGTACCGGCACCAGCCAGTGGAACGGCCCCAACCCGCTGACGATCAACACCAGCGGCAGCGCCGGCAACTACAAGATGATCGACACCACCCGGCCCGGCCTGTCCTGCGCCGACTACAGCGGCGGCGTGTTCACCAAGGCCACCGACACCTGGGGCAACGGCAACGCCACCAGCAAGGAAACCGGCTGCGTCGACGCCCTGTGGGCCGCGCAGAAGGAATGGAACATGCTCCGCGACTGGCTCGGTCGCAACGGGCACAACGGCAACGGCGGAAGCTGGCCGGTACGTGTGGGGCTCCCTGCGATCAACGCCTACTGGACCGGTTCGCAGGTCCAGATCGGCCGCAACCAGAGCAACCAGTGGATCGCGTCCATGGACGTCGTGGGCCATGAATTCGGGCACGGCATAGACCAGTTCACTCCCGGCGGTGCCGGCGCCGAGGCCGGCCTGGGTGAAGGCACCGGTGACATCTTCGGCGCGCTCACCGAGGCGTACACCAACGAGCCCTCGCCCTACGACCGCCCGGACTACCTGGTCGGCGAGACGGTCAACCTGGTCGGCAGCGGCCCGATCCGCAACATGTACAACCCTTCGCTGGTCAACAACAACCCGAACTGCTACAGCTCTTCGATCCCCGGCACCGAGACCCACGCGGCGGCCGGGCCCCTGAACCACTGGTTCTACCTGCTCGCCGAGGGCACGAACCCCGGTGGCGGCAAGCCCTCCAGCCCGACCTGCAACAACACGCAACTCACGGGCGTCGGAATCCAGACCGCGGGCAAGATCTTCTACGGCGGCATGCTGCTCAAGACGAGCGGCATGACCTACAAGAAGTACCGCACCGCGACCCTGAAGTCCGCCAAGGCGCTCGACTCCACCTGCGGCCTGTTCAACAAGACCAAGGCGGCCTGGAACGCGGTGAGCGTCCCGGCCCAGCCCGGTGACCCGACCTGCCCGTGATACCGAACGCACCCCGATAGGCATCCGACACTCGCCCTCGGACGAGGCCGCGGCCACCCGCCGCGGCCTCGTTCGGCGCGTCGGGGGTCTGTGGATCGAACGGCTCCGTCTCACGTTCGATCCTCCATGCGGGGTGGTCGGGCGGTTCAGTGCGGTCAGCAACTTCCCTACGGTGCGCGGGTGAAGGTCGGCGAGCGGGACTACTGTTCAGCAACGGTTCCGACGCCCTGATCACACCAGCCCCACCAAGTTCATTGCACCACCAGCGTGGCGGCTTGGGCGCGAGAGCTCAGACGTACGGTAAGCAGGCCGCGTAGACGAGCAGAACCGAGCCGGTCGCGATCGACGAGATGGTGGCGTCCAGGTGCGGCCGGTTGCGCGGGCGAGGTCCGGCAGGGCGGGTCGGTGTGAACGGCGTCGGGGTGGTTTCGGGCCGAGTTCCCGATTCCCCTTGTGCCGGCGGCCCTTGGGCCGCCAACGTGTGGGGCGGTAGCAACCGCCCTCGGCGGCACGGCCGTTGTTCCGGACCCGGGCGGGTACCTGCCGTGAGCGAAGTACCTTTCCTGCGAGGGTTGTTCGTTCCGGAGGCGGAGAAAGGCGAGGGTCCCATGCCCGAGCCGCACGCCGAGTGGCTGCGCCGGAAACCGGTGACGCCGTCCGTGCGGGGTGCTCGCACCGCCACCGCTGCGCCCTGCTGCGCGGCGCCGACGATCTCCCGACCCGATCCTTGGACCGCGGTGACGTCGGGCAGGGATTCACAATCGGTCGGTCCGGTGCCGTGGATGGTGGTTGTCCGGACCTCGGACCGGAGCCCGCGGGGCATGCCGGACCCGCCGCCGCGGACCCCGCCGGCCAACTCCGGCGCACCGCACAGGAACGGTCTTGCGGATCAGGGTTTCGTGTGCGGTGTTCTTGGCGAACTTCAGCCATGGACATATCGCCGGTTGCCGATCATCCAGCAGTCGCTGTTTTCCGTGAACCCCGAGGCGGGCGGTCCGTCCCGGCGCTGGGCACGCGAGTCGGTGCCGAGGCGAGGCGCACCGCGCGTGTGCTGGCCGGGTTGGCGACTCATGCCAGACCCGTCGAACGGACCGCCGCGCTGCGGCAGGCCGCCGTGGCTGCCGGTGAGTTGGTGGCCGCGCTGTCGGCTCTGGCTCCGGCCGTGGCCGGTGAGGGACTGCCGGCGGAGTCGACCAGTCAAGCGTTCTTCCGGGTCCGTGAAGGGGAACTGTCGGATCAGCAGGCCGCCCTGCACGGTGTCCTGGTCGTCCACCGCGGTCTGGAAGACCTGTGCGAGGCTCCGTTGTCGGGTGCCGACCTGGCGCTGGAGGCGGCCGGGATGCGGCACTCGGTGCTCGACCTCACCGGCGCGGCGCCGGGCGCCGACCCCGACTCCGTACCGCCGGTGGCCGTCCCCGAGCCTGCCGCGGGGGCGTCGTTGGAGAGTGTGTGGAGTGCTCGGTGGCTCATCGGGCACCAGGTCCATGTCCTGTTCAACGTCTGCGCCGCGGTCGCCGTGGCCGACGCCACCCGCCATCTGCGGCACGGCGACGGCGATGCCGCGCTGCTGCGGCTGGCGGATGCGACGGTGTATGTACGGGGCTTTCCGGCGGCCATGACGCACGCCAGTACGGTCCCGGCCGACTACTACATGGCGGCGATACGCCACACCATGGCGCCTCCGTCGGTGGACGTCCCGCTGAGCGGGCGCCAACATCGCGGATACAAGCTGTTCCGGGCGGCGATGAAGGACCTGCTGTCCGTGGTTCCCGACCCCTACGAGCAGTTGGCGGTCCGCGCCCCGGAGTTGGCCGAGGTACGGGGCGCTCTCCTGGAAGCCGACATCGTGGACGGTGAACGGCACGTCACCCTCGCGTACTCGATGGTGCATCTGCATCGTTCCATCGCCCAGAAACCGGAAGGCCCCGACAACGCCGTCGCCGAACTACGGCACATGCGCCATCGCCGCGCGGCCCGGTACGCCTCCCTGATCCGATTCGGGGACCACTACGTCGCCGACGCCGTGGCCGGCCTGCGCCACTCGTGAGTCCGTGTGTCCGCCACCCACACCTGCGGCAGGAGACCCTGATGCCCGAGACGACGCCCGGCACCACCCGAAGCTCTGCCGTCGCCGGCGACTGGGCACTCGACCCGGCCGATGCCGACGCGTGCGAGCGGCAGGCCCGCACCCTGTGCACCGGCGTTCACGACCAAGTCGACAACCCCGAGTGGGTGGCCCGGGCCCGGGACGCCTGGGAGGACCTGCCGTTGCCGTTGCGCCGTGCGGTGCGCCGGTTTCGAAGGAACTCCGGCCCGCACGGCACCTTGGTGATCGGCGGCCTGCCCGTCGATCGGGCGGCCCTGCCCGCGACACCGTCCGTACCCGGCTCCGTCCAGCGCCGGGCCACCGTCTCGGCCGCGATGCTCACCATGGTGGCCTGCGGGCTGGGCGAGCCTCTCGCCTACCGGGCCGAGAAATCCGGTGCCCTCGTACAGGACGTCGTGCCCGTGCCCGGGCAGGAGAGCTTCCACGGCAACGCCGGATCGGTGCCGCTGTCCTTCCACACCGAGAACGGCTTCCACCCCCACCCACCCGACCATGTGATCTTCCTGTGCCTGCGCGCCGACCACGACCGGATCGCCGGCATGCGCGTCGCCGGTATCCGCCAAGCGCTGCCGCTTCTCACGTCGGCCGGCCGCCAGGCCCTGTTCGCACCGGAGTTCATCACCACACCACCACCTTCCTTCGGCTCCGACGCTGCCGTGAGCGAGCCCGACGTCAAGCCCCGAGCGGTGCTGTCGGGAGCGGTCGAGGATCCCGACATACGGATGGCCCAACTCGTCACCACCCCGCTCACCCCTCGGGCTACCGCGGCGCTGGCCGAATTCGGCCGCGCCTGCGAGGCGACCGCTCGTACCCTGCGCCTGATTCCCGGCGATCTGGTCATCATCGACAACCGCGTCACCGTCCATGGCCGCACCGCCTTCCACCCCCGCTACGACGGAGCAGACCGCTGGCTGCAACGCACCTACGTCACCACCGACCTGCGCCGCTCCCGGGACCACCGCCCCCACGACGGCCACATACTCGCCCGCTGAGCAGCGTCCAGACCCACGGGTAGGTGCTTGACGTACGCGGTGCGGGCGTGACTTCCGGCGCGTCCGCGGGTGCCGACCGGGGATGTGCTGTAGTGGGGACCTGGTGATCCTGACGGCGGGGTGTCCGAGTGGCCCCGGCTCCGACGCCGCTCTCGCTCCCGAGGCGGCACGCGAGTCGATGTGATCCACGCCATGCCGGGTCGGATTGACCTTCACATAAGTGTGAAGGTTCGACGATGCAGACCATGCGCAACCACATCACGCGACCAGGGGAGCCATCCCCGGACCACGGCCGAGCCGAGCCGGCGCGCCGCCACCGCAACAGGCGGGCGGTCGCGTCGTGCCGGTGAAGCAGATCCATCTTGCCGCGCAACTGCCCGGAATCCACAACACCACCGTGTGGTCGGACCCGCGATCCGAGAGTCAAATCGACTTCGACTCGTTCGCCCGACTGGCCCGGACCGCCGAACGTGGGAAGTTCGACTTCTTCTTCCTGGCCGAGGGGTTGCGGCTGCGGGAACACAAGGGCCGCATCCACGACCTCGATGTCGTGGGTCGGCCGGAGTCGCTCACCGTGCTCAGCGCCCTCGCGGCGATCACCACCCACCTCGGACTGGCCGCGACGGTCAACGCCACGTTCAACGAACCGTACGAGGTCGCCGGTCGGCTCGCCACGCTGGACCACCTCAGCGCGGGTCGGGCCGCCTGGAACGTGGTGACCAGCTTCGACGCGTTCACCGGCGAGAACTTCCGTCGCGGCGGATTCCTCGACGAGGCCGAACGCTACGCGCGCGCCGCCGAGTTCCTGTCGACCACACGCGAACTGTGGGACAGCCGCCGGCCGGACGACATCCCGGCCGACCCGGACGGAGCCTGCTTCATCCGGGCCGGCGCAGGGCAATTCGCGCACCGGGGAGCCCACTTCGACATCTCGGGGCGATTCGGCACACCGCGTGGACCGCAGGGTCACCCGGTGATCATCCAGGCTGGCGAATCCCCCGAAGGGCGGGAGTTCGCGGCATCCGACGCCGACGTCGTCTTCAGTAAATACAACACCCCGGAACAGGCCCGCGCCTTCTATCGGGACGTCAAGGGACGGCTCGCCCGACACGGCCGCGCGCCCGAGGACCTGAAGATCCTCCCCACCGCGACCTACGTACTGGGCGATACGACCGAGGAGGCCATCGAGCACGCGGCCGAGATCAGCAGGGCCCAGGTCGGTCCACAGACCGCGCTCACCTTCGTCGAGGCGGTCTGGGGCCGGGACCTGTCGAGGTACGACCCGGACGGCCCGCTGCCCGACATCGACCCCGCGCCCGACAGTCTCCTCCTCCAAGGGCATTCGACCTTCCGCAAGGACCGCGACGCGACTGCCCGCCGATGGCGGGAACTCGCCGACGCGCGTGGGCTGAGCATGCGCGAACTGGTCATCGAGGTCACCGGACAACAGACGTTCGTCGGCACCGCACATGAAATCGCGGAAGCCATCGACGAGTTCGTCCAAAGCGACGGCGCCGACGGCTTTGTCTTCGTCCCCCACCTCACACCCACCGGACTGGACGAGCTGGTGGACCGGGTGGTCCCACTGCTCCAGGAGAAGGGTGTCTTCCGCACGGACTACACCGGCACCACACTCCGCGACCACCTCGGCCTGAAAGCGCCACGCGCGAAGGAGACATCGTGACCCCGCTGCACCTGGCCGTCGCGCTGGACGGTGCCGGCTGGCACCCCGCGGCCTGGCGTGAGCCGGACGCCCGACCCGCCGACCTGTTCACCGCCCGCTACTGGGCCGACCTGGTCGCCGAGGCCGAACGCGGGCTGCTCGACTTCGTCACCTTCGAGGACGCGCTCGCCATGCAATCCGCCTCGTTCGAGCGGCCCGACGACCGCACCGACCAGGTCCGGGGCCGACTGGACGCGGTCCTGCTCGCGGCCACCCTCGCCCCGCTGACCTCCCACATCGGACTCGTGCCGACCACGAACGTCACCCACACCGAACCGTTCCACGTCGCGATCGGGATCGCCACGCTCGACCACGCGAGCCGCGGCCGTGCGGGCTGGCGTCCGCAAATCTCCTCGCGCGCCGCCGACGCCACCCACTTCGGCAGGCGTACGACACCCGCCCTGTCCCCGGACGACATCCGCGAGACGGAACTGATCGCCAAACGCCTGCGCGACTTGTTCGGCGAGGCCGCCGACGTGGTCGAGGTCGCCCGCCGGCTGTGGGACAGCTGGGAGGACGACGCGGAGATCCGCGACGCGGCGACCGGACGCTTCATCGACCGCGACAAACTGCACCACATCGACTTCGTCGGCGAACACTTCAGCATCCGCGGCCCCTCGATCACCCCGCGCCCGCCCCAGGGCCAACCACCGGTCACGGTCCTGGCCCATGCCTCCGTACCGTACGAACTGGCCGCGGCGGCCGCCGACGTCGTCTACCTCACCCCACGCTCCCGCGCGGACATCGCGACCATCCTCGGCAAGGTCGACAAGGCCAAAGCGAAGGCCGGCCGACCGGTCGACCAACCGCTGCGGACCTTCGCCGACCTGGTGGTCTTCCTGGACGAGGAACCCGGCGCCGCAGCCCGGCGCAAGCGCCGCCTCGACGGCCTGGACGGCGCCGCCCTGGCCTCCGACGCGCACATTTTCACCGGCACCCCGGGCGAACTGGCCGACCTGCTTCTCGACTGGCGCCCGGCCGGCCTCGACGGCTTCCGCCTACGCCCCGCGGCCCTGCCCCACGACCTGACGGCGATCACCACCGCCCTGGTCCCCGAGCTCCGGCAACGCAAGGCCTTCCGCACCGGCTACACCACGACCACCCTGCGAGCCCGTCTCGGCCTTCCGCGGGCCGTCAACCGGTACACAAGGGACTGACAAGGACTCGGTGTGCACCCTGAGTACAGGGAGTAGCCGAAGACCGCGAGGAGCATTTCGGCGGAGGCCATCTCGGTGACCTCGATCTCCACAACGGGGTAGGCGCGGTGGTCGAGTGGTCCGGCGGGGGAGACGGCCGCGTGATGTGGGTTGGTAGCGTTGGCCGTTCGGTGCCGGTCGGCGAACACGGGGGCGAGTGGTGAGCATGGTGCTCGAGCGGTTCGAGGCGAAGGCCGGTTGGCCGGTTCTCCGGGAAGGATGGGCGAGCCGCTTTTCCCCGGGGGACCTGGAACTGCTCGACACGGCGGTGGACTTCGCGGTGCGTTGGCACGCGGACCAGGTCCGGCCGGCGGGCGAGCCGTACGTCGAGCACTTGTTGGAGGTCGTGCGCGTTCTCGTGGAGGCGCTGGGCATCGTCGATGTCGACGTCCTGCGGGCGGCGGTCCTGCACGATGTGGTGGAGGACACGGCATGCTCGCCGGAGGCGGTGAGGATCGGTTTCGGCGATCGGGTCGCGGAGTTGGTCGAGTGGGTGACCAAACCGGAACCGGCCGAGGGACAGTCCCCGGCCGAGGCCCGAGAGGCCTATCTGAGCCGGTTGCAGAGCGCGCCGACGGACGCGCTCATGGTGAAACTGGCGGATCGCCTGAGCAACGTCCAGCGCCTGGATTCGCATCCCCGACCCGACAAACGGGGCTCGTACTACCGCGAGACGGCGCGGACCATCGTCCCTCTCGCCCAGGGTCACCCGTGGTTTCGCCAGTGGTACGCGAGCTGGCTCGAGACGTTCGCCCATCTGGCCGACGGCGCTCCCCACCGGTGATCCGGCTCAGGCGCTGAGGCGGCGCCGCGGGAAGGCGGGGGAGGAACCGAGGCCGTTCCGGGCCCGGTGGGAGGCGGCCACGTTCGAGGTCCTGAAGGCGTCGGCGACCAGTGGGGCACCCTCGCCCACGGGCAGGTCCGCGCGTACGCGCTGCCCGCGGTCGAGCGCGAACGCGACGACCCCCGCCGGCCGGCGTTCGCGGCCCGGCACGGCTTCGACGTCGACCGGCCGGTGCAGTGAGGTCGAGGCGCCGGCTCGGGCCGAGTTGCGGGGGCTGGTGGAAACGGCGGTGGGGCCGTACGTCGACCGCGGGGTCCTCGCCGCGACGCTCGCCGGACGCCGCGGACGCGCGCTGCCGGAGCGCCTCCCGGCGGGCGAACCCGGCCGCGGCACGACGACTGAGCCGCCGTGGACCGGGTGGCCCGAGTGCGGTTCCCGGGACGCGGTCGGTGCCGGCGTCGCGCCGGCCGGCACCGACGCGCCCGGCCACCCGGTGGCATCGGGGGAGGGACCACCGGGATGAGGTGGGCGCGGCGACGGGGGACGCCGGGCCACCACGACGGGCACAACGAGCAACCGGGCATCCAGGTGACGAGGAGACGCCCGGCGCGACCCGACCGCGTGACGCGGACCGGACACGGTGAGTCGAACGCCGCAACGCCCAGGCCCACGCCCACGCCCATGCCCGCGCGTCGACCGGCGGGTGTCCCGGCGCCCGGTTCCCGACGGCCCGTTCGGCGGGAACCGGCTCGGCCCGCCGGTACGTGCCCCGACCGGGCGGGTGGGCGAGTGCGCAGAAGGGGCGAAGGCTGTTCGACTTCGACCAGGGCGAGCAGCGCGACGGCGACGGTCGAGGCGTGGATCAGGCCCTGCCGGATCACCGGGTCGTCCTCGGTCGGGGCCTCGAATCGCCTTCTCGCCGGAGGCCCGGACGGCGCACCCCGGTCGCCGTGGTGGAGGTGGCGTCCTAGCGTGGAGGAGCCCGGGGCCCGGCCGGAGCCGGCGTCTCCTGCCCGGCTGTCGATATGGATCCCGCGTCGATGGCAGGGCTTTGTGGTCGTGGCAGGCCGCCCGGCCGCACACACATCACCGGCGCTGGTGCCGCCGGTGGGACGGAGACCGAGATGGCGCAGTCGTCGTGGAGCGAGTACCGGCCGGGGCAGCGGTTCCCGGGGGTGATCGGGCGCACGACCGACGAGTCGAGTCCGGCGTGGCCGCAGCCGGTGCGGGCGGTGGCGGGTGCGCCGAACGTGTTGTTCATCGTGTTCGACGACACGGGGTTCGGGCAACTGGGCTGCTACGGCAGTCCGATCGAGACGCCGAACCTGGACGCGCTGGCCGCGGGCGGGCTGCTGTACAACAACATGCACACCACCGCGCTGTGTTCGCCGTCGCGCTCGTGCATCATCACGGGCCGCAACCACCACGCCAACGGCATGGCGGCGATCACCGAGCTGGCCACCGGCTACCCGGGCTACGACGGGCGCATCCCGTTCGAGAACGGGTTCCTCTCCGAGATGTTGCTCCAGCACGGCTACAACACGTACATGGTCGGCAAGTGGCACCTGATGCCCTCGGAACAGGAGTCGGCGGCGGGCCCGTACGACCGGTGGCCGTTGGGGCGGGGCTTCGAGCGGTTCTACGGATTCCTGGGCGGCGACACGAGCCAGTGGCATCCGGACCTGGTGTACGACAACCACCAGGTCGAGCCGCCGGCCACGCCGGAGGAGGGCTACCACCTGACGGAGGACCTCGTCGAGCGGGCGATGTCGTTCATCGCAGACGCCAAGCAGGTCGCCCCGGACAAGCCGTTCTTCCTGAATCTGTGCACCGGCGCCACCCATGCCCCGCACCATGTGCCGGCGGAGTGGGCGGACCGTTATCGGGGACGGTTCGACGACGGCTGGGACATCTACCGCGAGCAGACCTTCGCCCGGCAGAAGGAGCTCGGTGTGGTGCCGCAGGACGCGCGGCTGTCTCCGCACGACCCGGACGTGCCCGCGTGGGAGTCGCTCACGCCGGACGCGCGGCGTCTGGCCGCGCGGATGATGGAGGTCTACGCCGGGTTCCTCGCGCACACCGACCATCACATCGGGCGGCTGCTGGACTTCCTGAAGGAGACCGGCGAGTTCGACAACACGCTGATCATGATGGTCTCCGACAACGGTGCGAGCGCCGAGGGCGGAGTGACCGGCACCACCAACGAATTGCAGTTCTTCAACAACGCGCCCGAGGCGCTGGAGGAGAGCCTGGCCCGGATCGACGAGATCGGCGCGCCGACCACGTTCAACCACTACCCGTGGGGCTGGACGTGGGCGGGCAACACCCCCTTCCGGCGGTGGAAGCGCGAGACCTACCGCGGCGGCACCAGCGACCCCTTCCTCGTCCACTGGCCCGCCGGCATCCGCGCCCGCGGCGAGATCCGCGGCCAGTTCGCGCATATCGTCGACATGGTCCCCACCGTCCTGGACGTCCTGGGGATCGAGGCGCCCGCGACCATCCGGGGCGTTACCCAGTCACCCATCCACGGCGTCAGCTTCGCCCATACCTTCGACGACGCCGACGCGGCGACCCGTCACCGCACGCAGTACTACGAGATGCTCGGGCACCGGGCGATCGACCACGACGGATGGCGGGCGGTCTGCCCCTGGCCCGGCCCCTCCTTCGCCGAGGCCGAGCGGCCCTTCGGCACCCCGATCACCGTGACGGACCTCGACGACCTCGACGCCCACCACTGGGAGCTCTACCACGTCGACGAGGACATCGCCGAGACCCGCAATCTGGCCCGGGAGCACCGCGGCAAGCTGATCGAGATGATCGCCCTGTGGTACGTGGAAGCCGGGAAGTACAACGTGATGCCGATCGACGGCAGCGCCTTCGAGCGCGTGATGACCGAGCGCCCGCAGATCACCGAGAACCGGACCGGCTACACCTTCCGCCCCGGCACCCAGGTCCTGCCCGCCGCGGTCGCCCCCCGGGTCCTGAACCGGCCGCACAGTGTCGTCGCCGACGTCGAGATCCCGCCCGGCGGCGCGGAGGGCGTCCTGCTGTGCCAGGGCGGCAACGCCGGCGGCTGGTCGCTCTACGTCAAGGACGGCCGGCTGCACTACGCCCACAACTACGTCCAGCGGGCCCTGTATCACGTGGTCTCGGGCGAGAGCGTGCCCGAAGGGCGGCACGCGTTGCGTTTCGAGTTCGAGCCCACCGGCGCCCCGGACATGGCCCACGGCAAGGGCGCGCCCGGCCGCGCCCAGCTCTACATCGACGGCCGCCTCGTCGGTGAGAGCGACATGCCGGTGACGACCCCGATCACGTTCAACCCGGGTGGCATGGCCTGTGGCGCCAACCCCGGATCGGCCGTCACCCCGGACTACCGGCCGCCGTTCCGCTTCACCGGCACCCTCCACAGCGTCACCGTCGACCTGTCCGGTGACCTGATCGTCGACGTTCCCAGCGAGATGCGCATGCACATGGCCCGCCAGTAGGCGGGCCGCCCCACGGAAAGGACCGGCCGGCGACGTCTCCCCGACGACGGCGACTCGATGACGCACGACATCGATGCCTGGTACCGGCGGATGACCCACAGTCGAGCACGCGATCGCGGCCGGGCTCGCCGCCGGTGAACCGGAGAACGTCGTCGCGCGGGAGGAGACGAACCGGCGGCGCGCGGAGTCCGCCGGCCTGTGGAAGGCGGAACGGGGCGGGAGTTGCGAGTCCGGAGCCGCGTGGGCTCGTGGCCTGAGAACCCAGGCCGGACACCTTCGAGCGCCTCGCGGTCCTGGAACCCCCGGCCAGGACCGCCGAACCGTCGCCAGGCACGGCCCGGCCGGCCGAGGACGGCAGGGCCGAAAGGATGCGCTGTTCGAGTTGGCGGACGACGCGGTGCTGCGTGCGGACGGTCCGATGAGGACGCTGGTCGGGTTGTCGCTCGCACTGGAGCACCGCAGTGGTCACGGAGTGCTCTACGACGCGGTCAATCGAGCTCTCGGATCGACACCGACCCACTGCGGGACGTGTTGGCGCGGTTGCCTCTGCCCGGGGCCGCGGACGGGCGGATCGTCCTCGCGGTCGACGCGTCGCCGTGGCTGTGGCCGGACGCACTCGGACCGCGTCACGCGCCCCGCCGACACCGCCGAGGACCTACGGCCCACAGGGCGGCCTTGACCGCCCATACTCGTGAACAGAGCCAGGCGACACCGCCGTCACCGGCCCGCCTCGCGAGAGGGTGACCCCATCGCGACCCGGAGGATCGGGGGCACGAGACCGGCAGCCGGGCCCGGATCACCCGAGAACTGCGATGGGAAACGAGCGTGAGGGAGCGTCACACCGAGCCCGTGGACGTCCATCTGATCCTGCGTCGCGACAGCGTCGACGGGACGCGGGTGCTGCTGTCGCGTCGGGCCGGGACGGTGTATGCCGCCGGCCTGTGGCATCTTCCGTCCGGCCACCTGGACGGTCCGCACGAGGACGTCGTCGGCGCCGTGATCCGCGAGGCGGAGGAGGAGACCGGCGTGGTCGTGGACCCGGCCGACGTCCGCGCCGCGGTCACGGTGCACCATCGCAGCCCCGGCGGGGGTGCCCGGGTCGGGTTCTTCTTCGAGGCGCGGCTCTGGCGCGGAACTCCGCGGGTCATGGAGCCCGCCGTGTGCGATGGGATGGCGTGGTATCGGCTCGACGCGCTGCCGACGCCGATGGTGGCCTACTGTCGGGCCGGGCTCGACGCCTATCGGGTCGGCACCCGGCTCGCCGTGCACTTCCAGCAGCCCGGCGACCCGATCGCGTACGACCCGACGGCGGATCGACTCCGTCGCGTCCCGGCCGTCGGCGACGCGGACCCGGTCCCGCCCACGGCTGTGCGAGAGTTCACCGAACGGGCGGTCGGCCGCATCGCCGAGTGGTCGGACGCATCCTGGGCCCGGGCCGACAGCCGGGTCTGGCGGGCACACGGCGCCGCGGGTGGCCTGTGGTTCGTCAAGATCCACCAGAACGAGCGTTTCCACGATCGCGAGACGAGTGCCTACCGGAGTTGGGTCCCGCGGCTGGGAGGTGCCGCGCCGCGGCTGATGGCCGCCGACGCGGATCTGCGAGCCGTTGTCGTCACCGCCGTTCCGGGCCGCTCCCTGCACGGCGCCGTCCACCCGCCCGACGTCGAGCGACGCATCTTCCGCGGCATCGGGGCACTCGCCGCCTCGATTCACCGCAGCGCGCCGGCCCGACGAGCGGACGGAGCCTGCGCCGGCCTCGAATCGTTGGAGCGACTCCTCGACGGGGTCCGCGGCCATCTCCTGCCCGGTGACGAGGACTTCGTCCGCGCCGCGGCGCGACAGGCAGCTCGGCTGCCCGGTCTCGATCTCGTCCCCGTCCACGGCGACCTGCAACCACGGAACCTGCTCTGGTCCGATGACGCCACCGTGCGTGTGATCGACTTCGAGCGCAGCGAACACGCCCCCGCCGTACGGGATTTTGTACGCCTGTCCGACGCCTGGACGGGACGCCCGGATCTGCGCGCGGCGTTCCTGACCGGGTATGGCAGGCCGCTCAGCCGGGCCGAGGAGGAACATCTGACCGCCGCGTCCGCACGCGACGCCGTCTCCGGGATCCGGTACGGCCGCGAGCACGGCGATCCGGAGCTGGTCGAGCGCGGGCGCCGCACCCTGGCCCGCCTGCGCGCCTGACCCACCGCAGCGCGGGCGAGTCGGATCGGGCGGACCGCGGGCGTCGGTCTCGAACCGAGGTAGACCCGGCTTTCGGCTGCGTCGTGGACGATCTGGACCAGGGCGAGGCGCATTCCGCCCGAGAGAGTCAGCCGGTGGTCGAAGCGCGGGCTTGCCGGTTGCCGCGCTCAGTCCGTGGTGTGCCGGTGAGGACGCGGTTGCGGGGCTACGCCGTTGTCATTGCGGGCTGTTGGCGGGCAGGGGCTCGCAGGAGGTCCCGCCAGTCGGAGGGCCAGGTGGTCAGCGCGAGCAGGCCCATGACGACCAGGTGCGCCGGCGCGGCCCAACTCTCCACCGCGGGGTCGTGGTTGACGATGTGGGTGGTGACCGCGCCGGTGAGCACGAACATCAGCGTCGTGGCACCCAGGAAGCGCGTTCGCTTGTCGGGGATCGCGAGCAGGACGGCCGCGAGGCCTTCCAGGGCGCCGACGACGAAGCGCATCCAGGAGGGGTAGCCCCAGTCGACGAACTTCGCGGAGTACGCCGAGCTGAACATCGTGTCGCCCGGCCAGTACTTGGTCACGGCGCCCAGCGCGAATTCGAGGGCGAGGAACCAGTACAGCACGGTCATCAGGCGCTTCGGCATGTGTGTTCCTTCGGTGGCGTGGGGCAGGGTCGGGTATCCGCGCGGCTCTTGTTGTGCCGGCGGAGTCTCGATGTCGGGTGTCAGCCCCGTAGGGCGGTGATGGCCTTCTCGATGCGTCGTTGGCGCGTTGCGGGCTTCTTCGCACTCTCGACGGCGCGCACGTGCTCGCGCTTGCGACTGAGTGTGAGGTTGTCGTACGCGGCGCGGGCGCGGGGGTCGTCGTCCAGGGGTCGGGCGAAGTCCGCGGGCTCGACGACGTCGCGTGGTTCGGTGTCGAGTTCGACCTCGGCCTCGACCGTGTCGCCGATCGCGACGCCGGTCGCCGGCCGGTCGCCGTGCTTCGCTCCCGTTTCGCCCACCGGGGCCGTCGCCATGCCCGGGACGGTCGCGGCACGCGCCTCGCCGTCCCGGGCGGCTGTGAACGGAGAGCGGCTACTCCGCGTAGAGCTGGTCCTTTCCCCGGGCGCTGAAACCGAGGCTCCAGATGTAGCCGTCCGGATCGGCGAAGGTACCGCCGTATCCGCCCCAGGGCAGGTCGCCGGCGGGCTTGAGGATTTTGGCGCCGGCCCTTGCGGCCTCCGCCATGATCTCGTCGATCCGCTCCCGACTGCGGACGACGTAGGTGAGTACCACCCCGCCGAAGCCGGTTCCGTCCGCGCCTGTGCCCACCTGATCCGCCAGGCCCTCGCGGCCGTAGAAGCCGACCGGCGAGGCGCCGTCCGACTCGAAGAAGACCGAGACGCCGAAGTCGTCCTTGATCTTCCAGCCGAGCCCCTCGGTATAGAACTGCTTGGCCCGGTCCATGTCCCGGACACCGAGCAGGATCGCGCTGACGTGCGCCTTCATGCCATGACTCCTTGTGCTTGAGGGGTTCCGCGTGCCGTCCGGCCGGACGGCGGCCCGGGCCCGCCGTTGCATCGGCGCGGGTTTCGCCGGTCAGTACGTATGACCGGCGCGGACATAGGAATGTGACATGGTCGAACCGGACCGGCTGAGCGCACGGTTCGCCGAGCACCAGGACCGCAGGCGGTGGCCCACCCGCGTGCTCGGCTCCCCGAGAGAGGCCGAGGACGCGACGTCTCCGATGCCGCGCGATCCCCCAAACGCGCAATGGTCGCCGCCTTCCAGCCGCCGGCCGCGCTGCGGACGGTGTCGCTAGCCGATGCGGCGTCGGGCTCGGAGGACGACGGCGACGACGGCGTCGGAGATTTCGTCGCCCACTGCCACACGGACTTCCGCGACGGTTCCGGACCGGTCGGCGCACAACCGTGTCTCGAACAGCTCGCTCTCCAATGTGACGAGAACGTCGCCGTTCACCACGGTCTGCCCGGGCGCCGGTACCTCGGTGACACGGGACGGCTGGAGGGGGGAGGACGCGGTGAACTCTTTGAGTTCCAGGTCCAGCCACACGGGTCGTGTGACCGGGCCGCCGATGCGCTCCTCGATGCGGGCGAGAGCCTGCTCGGCCATCATGGCGGTGCGGTCGTCCTCGGCGAGCCAGGCCAGCAGCGGGCCGATGGCACGCTCGTCACCCAGGTGCCCCAGCACTTCGAAGGCCGTCCAACGATCGTCCTCGTCACCCAGGCAGGCGACGATCGTGTCGGTGTGTGCGGCGGATCCGTGCTTCACCATGCCGTGGAGCGCCTGTCGGCGGGTGGAGCCCGGCGAACGCAGCCCACGCTCGAGGATCGGCAGCACGCGGGGATCGGAGAGTCCCTGGAGTGTCCACATCACGACGGGTTCGAGTGCCGGGTCGTCGGCGACCGCGTCGAACAGGGCGTCGGGAAACGCCTTCGCCAGGAGCGCCTGCAGTGTGGAGAGGCGTTCGAAGGCCTCTCTCCCCAGGGCGTCGAGGCGTTCGCGTACCTCTGCCAACGCGTCGTTCCAGGACGGTGCGGCGCGGCCGGCCCGCGTGTCCAGAAGGCGCGACAGGCTCACCGGTCCCGCGGCCACCAGGCCGTCGTAGGCCCGATCCTCACCGCACACGTATTGCACGATGAGGTGGTCGATCCCAGCGCCTTCGATGTCCATCGAGTCGTTCCTGCTCTCGTGTGCTGCTACTGCACGTGCACGGCCGGTCGGCGTGGAGGAGCCGTCGGGTTTGCCCGTCGGATGGCGGGGAGAGTCGGCGCGGTGTCGAGGGCTTGGCGGGTGGTGTGTCCGTTCCGCGCGCGGGACACCGCTCCCGCAAGGGGTTCCGGCCCTTGCGACGCCGAACAGCCCGAAGTCTTCCCGCGTGTCGTTATGTCGTGGCCTCGCGCCATGTCCGGTACTGCTCCCGAACGTACCGCAACGGCTGGTCGACATCGGCGCGGTCGTCGTGTTCGACCAGGCCTCGCGCGGCGTGCAGTGCCGACGCGAACAGCGCCGTCCCGCCCGACGTGTCGGCGAGCGCGACCCGGTCCAGGACGGCCGCCACGCGCAATAACAATTCTCGGCCGGTGGACTCGGCCAGGCCCGCCAACTCCACCGGGATCGGCGGGGCACCCTCGTACGGGTCGTCGTGCGCGATGTCGTCGGCCACCCACCCAGGGTGTCGGACGTCTGCCCGAGGTGTCCGGGGATCGGCGAATTCACCCGGTGCGAAGGCGTGTCGGCGGCGCAGCCGTGTCGGGTCGGGCGCGGACCTTGGACGCGCACGAGAGTCACGTCGGCAGATCCGAGCGTCTGCACAAAGGGCTCGCAGCCCGGCCGCCACGAGGATGTGGTGCCACACCCTCGGAATCCGCGCGTTCTGCGCGCAGTGGAACGGAGTCCGGGCACAGGGGCAGCGGGTGGGGACGGCTCGGGCACGACCGCCTACGCCGGGGGAGGCGGCGGCGCCGGGCGGACTGCCCCGACCCTAGTCAGTGTTCGGCTGCGGCGCGGTGGTGTTGCTCGCGGTTGGCGAGTACGTCGGTCATGTGTGTTTCGGCCCAGTCCTTGAGGCCGGCTATGACGCGATTCAGGGACAGACCGAGTTCGGTGAGTTCGTAGGTGACGGTGACGGGCACGGTGGGCGTGACGGTCCGGGTGACCAGGCCGTCGACTTCCAGGGAGCGCAGGGTCTGGGTGAGCATCTTCTGGCTGGCGCCCGCGAGCCGGCGGGACAGTTCGGAATAGCGCATCGTCCGGGGACCATCGCCGTGGTCGACCCCGGGGCGGTGCGGGCCGTCGCTGCCAAGGGCCGCGAGGATCAACGCGACCCATTTGTCGGAGATGCGATCGAGCAGTTGGCGGCTGGGGCAGCCCTCCATGAACGCGTTGTAGCTCGTCTTCTCCTCGGCCCGCTGCTGGGCCGCCGTCCGCGTCGACATCGATCGCTCCTTCGGTGCCCGAGGGGGCTAACGCACTTTCAAGTGCCTTCTTTTGTCACGAGGTTAACGAAACCAGCATGGAGCACGGAAACGATCACCCCACCGCGAAGGAACAAGTCATGAGTGCCGCCACTTTCCGCACCGCCGTCGTCCGCGTCCCGAACGGGCCCGACTCGATCGAGATCATCGAGGTGCCCGTCGCCGAGCCCGGCCCCGGCCGGATCCGCGTCACCATCGCCGCGGCGACGGTCAACCCCACCGACCTCGGCGTCGCGGCGGGCTTCTTCCACTCGACAGGTCTGGTCCAGCAGCCCGAACACACCGGCCTGGGCTGGGAGTTCGCCGGCACCGTGGACGCGGCCGGGCCGGGCGTCGACCTGGCCGTCGGCACCCGGGTGGCCGGCCTGGTGGTCGGCTTCGACCGCGACTACGGCACCTACGCCGAGCAGATCGTGGTCGCGGCGGCCGACGTCGCCCCCGTCCCCGACGACCTGGACCTGCCGGCCGCGGCCACGGTCCCCCTCAACGGTCTGGCCGCCGCGCAGGTCGTCGACCTGCTCGGCGACGCGCCCGCCGGGGCCGACCGGCTGCTGGTGACCGGCGCCGCGGGCGCGGTCGGCGCGAACGTCACCGTCCTCGCCCAAGAACGCGGCTGGCAGGTGACCGGGCTCGCCCGCACCGGCGACGAGGAGTTCGTCCGCGGCCTCGGTGCCGACTTCACCACGCACGCCGAGCCGGGATGGGACGCGGTCGTCGACGCCGCACAACTCAACGACCAGGCCCTCGAACTGGTCCGCGACGGCGGCGCCTACGTCGGTGTGCGGCCCGGTCTCGCACCGCCCGCCGAGCGCGGGATCGCGGTCACCACGCTGTTCACCTCGTCCGACAGCGCCCGACTCGCCGGCCTCCTCGCCCGCGCCGCCGCCGGCGAACTCCCGGCCCGTGTCCACGCCGTCGTCAACCTGGACCAGGCCGCCGACGCCCACCGGGCCACCGCCAAGGGCGGCCTGCGCGGCCGCTACATCATCCGCCCCTGACCAGCCCGGCGCCGAGCGCGCCGCCCACCGCGATCACCGGCACCCACCCGCCGGAAGCCTCGAACGCCGGGGGCCGGTCCCTGCCGCGCAACCGACCCCCGGCCCGACCCGGCCGTAGAGGATGTACAGCCCCTCGGCGACGTATGGGGTGATCCCCCACGCCGACTCGGCATGGGCGCGGTGCTCGCCCTCGGGCAGGTCCGACCGGTCGAGGGCCGGTCGAGGGCTTTGACCCATTCTGCGCTCGTCTCCTCGGTCGGGTCCCCGGACGAGGCGACCGGATGCCCCTGGCAGTGAGCTCGATGGGGCGAGGTCGCCTCACCGGCTCTTCCGTCTTTTCCCGAGTGCGGCAAAAAATCGCAGGCATCCGAGAACGGGGATCGCCCATAAGGCATACGGGCATCGAGATTGCAACCGGCAATAAACGGAACGGCGGAATGCATGATTTGCCATACGGTCGGCCGTCATGGATTCAGTCGCAGGGTCATGAGGCAGTCCTGTATGCCCTCGGTCTTGCCGATGTCGCCAAGCGCGCCACCCGGCCCGGCGGACAGCTCTAGATCATCGTCGTGTGCACCGATTCAACGCTCATTCGATACTCGGAGGAGCCGCAGCAGATCTTTATTTTCCCAGGTCAGGGCCCCATTGCCGGTCTGACTGATGCAGGGCGTGAGCGTTCGTACAGGTTGGGGCCACGGCGCCCCGAGTAAGTCAAGCCTTATTTTCGGAGAATTATGACCATATGATCTTGGCTCGAATCGAAGGAGTCCCCTGTTGTCGCAAGCGAACGACCCTGCTGTGTGTGCGGTTGCATCGGAGCGGGCTTTTGTGTCCACCTTGTACGACCTGCTCACCGAGCGGCTTTCCGAGGCGCGAGTACACCGAGCGAATGTGCTGAAAGCTCCGGCGGAAAGTGCCGATGAGGCATACGAGAGAGAGATCGCCGCCGAGCGTCTGGCCAGGGAAATCGGCCGGCTGGAGGGCGCCGAAAAGGGGCTGGTCTTCGGCCGCATCGACTGGACGGATGGCACGGCCCTGCGCATCGGGCGGATCGGCCTGCATACGGAGGACGACGAACTGCCTCTGCTCGTGGACTGGCGCGCGAACGCGGCGCGGCCCTTCTACGAGGCGACGCCGATCCACCCGATGAATCTGCGCCGCCGCCGGCACCTGCGCCTCGAGGAACGCACGGTGGTCTCGGTGAGCGACGAACTGCTCGACGGTTCCGCCCCGACCGACGAAGACGTCGTGGGTGACGGCCCGTTGGCCGAGGCCTTGTCGGCGCGGCGTACCGGCAGGATGCACGCGGCCGTCGCGACGCTGCAGGCCGAGCAGGACGAGATCGTCCGCTCCGCCCACCGCGGGGTGACAGTGGTGCAGGGCGGGCCCGGTACGGGCAAGACGGTGGTCGCCCTGCACCGGGCGGCGTATGTCCTGTACGCGTTCCCGCGCGCCGCGGAGCAAGGTGTCCTGGTGGTCGGCCCGAATGCCCGGTTCCTCGACTACATCTCCAGGGTCCTTCCCTCGCTCGGTGAGAACGACGTCGTCCTGGCGACTTGCCACGAACTGGCCGGAGTGTCCGCGGACACGGTGGACCCGTTCGATACGGCGCGTCTCAAAGGCAGTTCCGACCTCGCCGATGCTCTGGCCGGCCTGTTGCTCGTCCACCAAGCTCCCCACGGCGACTTCACCGTGCGGGTCGGACAGGAATCGGTTCACCTGTCCGGCGAGGACGTTGCCACGGCACGCGACGCCGCCGTGGCAGCCGCACCGGGGCACAACCCCGCACGCCAGGTGTTCAAAGAGCTTCTGGTCGACGCCGTCACCGACGCCATGCAACGAGACATGGGCGACCTTCTGGAGCAGATCGACGCCGATGCCGCCGCGATGACGGGCATGGACCTCGACCGGTTCACTGGTGCCGCCCAGCGCCGTGTGGAAGGTGCGGCCGACTCGGGTCCGGTCCACGAGCTGGACCTGGACGCCATCCGGGCCGATCTCCTCGACGACGCCGGCGTCGACCGAGCGGTCGAGGTGTTGTGGCCGCGGCTGGTACCCGGTGACCTCGTGAAGGCGCTCCTGACGAATGCCGATGCTCTCGCCGAGCGCCTGCCCCGATTGACCGCGGAGGAGCGGTCACTTCTGCTGCGTGGTCCGGACCACCCGTGGACCGATGCCGATGTGCCGTTGCTGGACGAGGCTGCGAGCCTGGTCGACGGCCCGCCGGAGCGGACGTACGGGTACGTCGTCGTCGACGAGGCGCAGGAGCTGACCGCCATGCAGTGGCGGATGGTCGTCCGCCGCTGCCCGGCAAGGGCGATGACTTTGGTGGGCGACTTCGCCCAGGCCGGCCCGGTCGCGACGGCACGCGACTGGAAGGAAGCACTGAGCCCGCACGTCGGACCGCGGTTCAAACTGCACAACCTGACCGTCGGCTATCGCACCACGCAGGAGATTCTGGAGAGTGTCCGAGAGTTGCTCGCGCGGATCGCTCCGGACCAGAAGCCGACACGGTCACTGCGAAGCGGTGAGAGCCCTCGCACCGTGACCACGCCTCCGGATGGGTTGGTCACCGCCGTCGCCCGGGAGCTCCGAGCCCAGAGCACCGCCTACCCGGGCGAGCTTCTGGGAGTGCTCTGCGCGGACACGAGGGTGGGCGAACTGACGGCCCAGGGTGTCGCACAACACGCACGCATCGTGCCGGCATCCGAAGCACGCGGCCTGGAATTCGACGGTGTCGTCGTCATGAACCCCGAGGAGATCATCACGGCCCGCCCCGGTGGGGAAAGGGACTTGTACGTCGCCCTGACCCGGGCCACCAAGCGCCTCTGCACCATCACCGTCCAGCCCGCCTGACGGATCAGCGCCCGCGTCGTTGCCGCGGGCACACCCGGTGCGGTACGGACACCGGCCCGCGCACGGGGCTGCACCCCGCCTCACCACTCGCGGCCGCACCCGGCATCACGCGGCCCGGTCCAGGCCGACGGCGTTCGGATCCCGGCCTCGCGATCACCGGGTCTGCGTGGTGGGGGATCAGAGCTTGAAGACGAATCGGTGGCGTTTGTGTGCGAAGCCCTGGCGGTTCGCGAACATGTCGAAGGCCATGGCCTCGAGTTCCTCGGTCTCGTACGCGGCGACCGGCTTGAAGGCGCCGTCTGCGGCAAGAGTCTTGCGTTTGCTGTCGAGGGTCTGCTCGTGTGTTGCGACTTCCGCCCGGGCCAGGTCGGCCAACCACCTGTCGAAATCGGTTTTCCTCGCGGGGCCGATGCGGTCGAGGAGGCCGATGGCGAGTGCGGTCTCGGCATCGATCGGCCTGCATTCGGTGGTGAGTCGTCGCGCCGTCGCGTCGCCGACACGCCGGGGCAGGGTGTACGTGTGAAGTTCCGAGCCGCTCAGTCCCATGGTCGCGTAGTGCGGGTTCAACACGATGCCCGGACGAGCGACGACCACGTCGGCCCCGAGAGGAAGCATCACACCGCCCGCGCCCGCGTTCGCTTCGAACGCCGCGATGAGGACCTGTTCGGTGGTGGTGAGGATGGTGCGGCAGACGGCGTTGATGGCCGTGATGTTCAGCCACGCCTCCATGGCCGGTTGATCGGCGGCCTCGATGACGTTGAGATGGATGCCGTTGGAGAAGAACTCGGGTCCGCCCCGCAGGACCAGGACCTTGGTGTCCTGGGTCGTTGCCTCGCGCAACGCCGACAGGAGTCGTCCACACTGGCGTGTGCTCATGGCGCCGTTGTAGAAGTCGAACGTGAGGTATCCGATGTCGCCCTCACGCCGGTACCGGATATCCGTGTACGGCGAGCACGTCGCTTCGGGCAGGGCCGCGATGTCCACGCCGTAGTCGCCGCGCGCCAATGTTTGTACCGCGGGAAGCTTGCAGGCACGGGCCGTCGGTTCGGTCTTGGCGCGCATGTGTCCGATCCATACGCTGGAGTCCCGGGCCGCCACGCGCACGGCTTCGTGATGCCGTGCCACGATCGTGCCCGGGAGCGCTCCGGCCACCGGGCCGTCCAAGCGCGCGTCGTACAGGTAGGCGGCCCGGGAACCGATGTTCGCGAGCACTCCCGGGAACCCGTCCGCCGCCGCGATCGATCGCACGATGTCCGGTCCCGGTGAGTCCCACCGGAACGCGCGGTCCGTTTGTGACATCGCCGGGCGCAGGCGAGCCGAAGGCACCGCCTTCGGGTACTGCTGTGCCGGCACGGGGAGGAATGCGGGATCCGCGGCTTTCTCGGCGACCTCGAGAACGCATTCGACGGCCGCATCGGCGACGGGCCAGTTGTAGACGGCCGACTTGCGTGCCGGAGGTTCACTCATCGGGAACGTGCGCGTCGCCCAGATGGGTCCCGCGTCCATTTCCTCCACGGCCGACAGGGCCGTCACGCCCCAGAGCGGCTCACCGTCGGCAATGGCCCAGTCCAACGAGGAAGGTCCGCGATCGCCGACCGGGCCCGGATGAATGACGACCGTGGGCCAGGTTTTCCAGACGGACGACGGGATGCGCGTCTTCAGGAACGGGCAGATGACGACTTCGAAATCCGCCGGGGCGACTGCCCGCAGAATATCCGACCCCTCGGCGACCACGGCGAGTCGCACCTGGTGGCCGGCCGCCCGAAGAGCCAGGTCGGCACGCTGGGTCAGGCCATTGTTGCCACTGGCAAGGAGAAGGATGCGTCGCACGGCGTTTCCGTTCCATTTGTCGGATCGTCGGATCCGAACATTCGTAGAGGCCATGCGCCTGCGATTGCGAACGTTCATCGCGAACATGTCGGTGTAATGCATCTCGCTGACGGCGACCCCCGTGAGTAGGGAGGCACCTGCTGCGATTGCCGCAGGTCCCTTCACGGTTAACGCGAACCACAGGGCCGTGGTCGCGGCCACCATGGCGATCTCGATCAAAAGGACGACGACCCCCGGGTTTTACTCGTCGGCCGGGTCGGCCGGGTCGGACACGCCGGCGCCGAGGGGCGTGGAGAGGATGCCCGGCTCATCGAGCCGCCGTCCGTTCCGACCGGACAGGTGTCGGGTCCGCCGTGGCGAGAGGGCAGGGACCCCCACCCGCACGATCGATCACGACGTGTCCGTACGGAGCCGTATGGCGTGTCGGTGCCGTGATCGGTACCCCGTCCGGCGATACTGACCGGTCCGGCACGGAGCGCGGACTCCGCAGGTCGGGTCGGTGCGGCGGACGGGGGTCGGATGAACGTCGGCGACAAGGTGAGGGCGGCCAAGGATCTCGACGGGTGGGCGCAGGCGTCCGTGCCCAAGGACTCGGTCGGGTTCGTCACCCACACCGCGTTCGGGCGCCTGGACGTGACGTTCACCGTCGCGGGCGTGTTCGGTGGCACTCGGGAGGTGCGGGTGACCGTGGACCCGGAGCAGATCGCACCGACCGTGTGACCGTCCTCCCGGGTTCGTCCCCGACGCGGTTCCGAAGAACGACGCCTCCGCCGCTCGGCCGATACTCGGCCGGGGGAGCGGCTGGGGCGCCGCATCCGGGGGCGGCGTCCGGTCGTTGACCGGATCGTGAGAGGCCCGCACACACGACCCGATGGGTATCCGACTTCCGGCGCCGTACGGCACGGGGAGTCGGTGAGTTCCGTGCCCGAAGTGGCCGCCCGTGGAGCGGGTACCGCGGGGCGATCGTCACCGTGTGATGGCCTGGCAGAAGGAACACCGCCTTGCCAGCCCGTATCCGCTGCGTAACAACGGCACCCTTGCTGCGGGAACTGATCGCCGCACCCCACCCCGACCACGCGCCGCTGCCGTCCGCGGCCTCGAAGGCGCCCGGCCGCCGCGAGATGCGCGCGGTGCCGTACGGCAAGCTCGAGGGCAGCCGTCCGCTGGAACTCGACCTGTGGCTGCCCGAGACCGACCGGTCCGAGCCGCTTCCGCTGGTGCTGTTCGTCCACGGCGGTGCCTGGCGCCGGGGGCGGCGCGACGACATGGGGTTCCGTACCCGCCGCTGGAATCCCGGGCCCTTCGCGCGCCTGGCGAAAGCGGGCTTCGCCGTCGCGTGCGCCGACTATCGGCTCAGCGGCGAGGCCACGTTTCCCGCCCCGCTCGACGACTTGGGCACCGCACTGCGCTGGCTCACCCTGCGCTCTGCGGAACTCGGCATCGACACCCGGCGGACCGTTGTATGGGGAGAGTCCGCCGGTGGCCACCTCGCCTCGCTCCTGGCCCTGACCCACACCGACCCGCGGCCCGCCGGTGCCGTGGTCTGGTACGCGCCCAGCGACCTGACCACCGCGCGGGGCCGCTTCACGCCCGAGGACGCCACCACCCCCGAGGCACTCCTGCTCGGCGCGGCTCCGGCGGCCGTCCCGGAGCGCGCCCACGCCGCCGGTCCGCTCGCGCACGTGCACCCCGGCGCGCCGCCGTTCCTCCTCGTCCACGGCGACGCGGACACCCTGGTCGCGTGCTCGCACAGCGAATCCCTGGCCTCGGCACTGGATCAGGTCGGGGCCCCCGTCGACTTGTGGACGGTGCCCGGCGCGGACCACGGCTGGCACGGACTGCCGGACGCCGCAGTGGCGGAGATCTTCGCCCGGTCCCTGGCCTTCGCGCGTCGCGTCACCACCCACTGCTAGGCCCTGTCCGGCGGATCTTGGTGGATCGGGCCGCGTCGTGAGCGCAGCGAGGAGCCCGAAGGGCGGATGCCGTGCATCGGCGTGCCGGAGAAGCAGCCGCATGGTGGTTCTCTTCGGCTGTTTCTCCGGTGCGGCGAGGCGCGGTGCCGGGCGGCGCGGACCCCCCAGGATCCGGCGGACAGGGCCTGGGTTCCGCTTCGGGCGGCCGTCATGGTCGTCGCCCGCGCCCGCGCCCGTCGGACCCTGACCCGGAACGCACCCGCACCGTCCAGCGGCTGCGGTCGACGCCGCGCGAGTACCTTCCCGCCGAATCGCGGTCCGCGCGGGCGGTCAGGCCGCGTCGGTGCGGCGCAGGGATGTGGGCAGGAAACCGCCGCCGTCGACCTCGAACGCGTAGCCCCGGGTGAAGTAGGGGACGTTGCTGTCGATGAAGGTGATCACATCGATTCGCTTCATCAACTCCTCCTCCGCCGCGGTCCATTCGGCGCAGCCCGCGGTGTCCGGCTTGGCCATCGCGAGCGCGGTCAGGCGCTCGTACTCCGGGTTCCGCACGGAACCGAAGTTGAGGCCCTCGGGCGGCTTGGTCCCGGAGTAGAACGGAAGCATCTGGTCGGGCGTGCTCAGTGACAGCGGCGCCCACGCCACGTCCCACTGGCCGGTCATCAGCGTGGACACCTTCGTTGCCGGCGTGGTCGGCTGCAGGGTCACCCTCACGCCGAACGACTTCCACTGCTTGACCGCCAGCTCGGCCGCCGCGACGACCTGGGTGCCGGACAGGCCCGGGTAGGGCACGGTGATGGACAGTTGCCGCCCGTCCTTGGTCCAGTACCCACCGGACTTCTTCCACCCGGCGGTGCTCAGCAACTCGGCGGCGCGGTCCACGTCGTGCGTCGGCAGGTTGGCGGTGACCGAGTCGGTCGGACAGGGAGGGGACATCGCGGTGCCCAGTCGGGTCGGCCGCACTCCCTTGCCGCCGGTGGCGACCGCGCCGAGTTGCCGGAGGTCGATCGCGGTGACCAGCGCCCGACGCACCTGCGGATCGGCGGTGACCCGGTTCGGGTCCTCGTTGAACAACAACTGGCCGAGCGGGTCCTGCATGGCCGTGGACTTGATCCCGGCCGCGGCCAGCCGGGATCGATCGGGGCCGACCACCGTCGTGACGTCCAACTGGCCGCCCAGGAGCAGATTGGTCCGGGTGGACTCGTTGCCGATCACCTTGAAGACCACCCGGTCCGGGGTGCGGGCGTTGTCCACGCCGTCCGGACCCCAGGTGTAGCCCTGCCGCTTGGTGAAGGTGAAGTGGTCGCCCGGTACCGCCTCGGTCAACCGGTAGGGCCCGGTGCCGTCCGAGGCGTGGTCCAGCCTGCCCTGCGCGCGCATGCCGGAGGGGCACACCAGTTGCAGCGTCGCGGCATTGCGCAGCAGGAAGGGAGTGGGCTCCGGCGTCTTGAACGTCAAGGTGCCGGCGGCGTCGTCGGCGGAGACGGTGAGACCGGTGGGCACGATCATGCCGAGCATGGGCGACGCGTTGGCCGGCTCGGCGATGTAGGCGTACTGCGCCGCGATCGCGGAGGCGGTCAACGGCGTACCGTCGTCGCATGTGACGCCGCGCTTGAGGGTGAAGCTCGCGGTGGTCGCGTCGGTCGTCCACTTCTCGGCGACACCGGAGACGATGCGCCCGTCGGGCTGGATGTTGAGCAGCCCGTCGTAGGAGAAGCGGTTCAGCATGAACGCGCTCGCGTTCAGCGCGGTGAGTGGATTCAGGCCACCGGGATCGGCGATGACCCCGACGGTCAGCGTGTCGCCGTCGCCGCCGGCGCCACCCCCACCGCTCCCACCGCATCCGGCGGCGAGCAGACCCAGGACGAGGGTCCCCACGACCCCACGCGAGACGCGTCTCATCGCGCGCCTCCCGAGAAATGCCCGGCGACCGCGAAGCACTCGGCGACCGGGGAACGCCCGGCCACGGCGTGCCCGCCGTCGCGCACCGCACCCGACTCGGCGCCCGGTGCCCATCGGCGGTCTGCGGGCGTCGTACCCGGCAATTCGGATCGTCTCGTCACGGGAAACCTCCTCGGAGCGCGGCCTGCGCCGCTGCGGACGATCACGGTAGGCAGTGGCCGGAAACCGGGGGATCGTCGCCACGCACGAAGAACGACCAGCGATCCTGTGCGAATCACCGACGCCGAGCCCGGCCGCCTCCGGGATTCTCGGATGCCACGCCACGGAGCATCTGCGGTATCGACACTTCCAGTTGGAGTCCCGTTCCACGTACGCGCCCAGGTCGTCGCCCCGTCGATGGCCGCGTCGGCGGGCGGGTGTTCGCCCGACTACGCGGCTCCGGTCAGGATCCGGTCCAGGCGGGCGATCGAGGCGGGCGACTCGCGATACAGCCCGGCGATGTCCAACCCCTCGTCGCCGACAACCGCCAGCAGCGCGTGGTTGCCGATCGCCAGGATCACCACGTGTCCGCCGTTGCAGCGGGCCACCACGTCGCGCAGGCCGCCCAGACCCGCCTCCCCCGCGGTCCGGCTGCCCAGCGCGAGCGCGGCCGCGGCGAGGGCGGCGAGCGATTCCCCGTGCACCGCGACGGTGTCGCCGGCAACGAGCAGCCCGTCGCCGGTGGAGACCACGCTCTCGGTGATACCCATGACGCGTTCGCGGAGCGTCTTGAGTTCGAGGACCACGGCGTCGTTGGGTGCCTGGTTGTTCATGGCGCGATTTCTCCTTGGTGCGGGTGGTCTCGAAGGTCGTGCTCGACGTGTGGCGGAGCGGATGGCGGGGTGTCGCCCGAGGGGTCGGCGGGACGGGGGGCGATGTCCGCCGGTGGGGTCGGGTTCCGGCTGGCGCTGCCGGGTGCCTCGGCCGGCGGGGCACCGGGCACCGAATCGGGCAGGTGCGTACCGGGGTTGCGCCGGGGCAGCGGCGCCGCCGGGGGCGGGGCGCTCGCGCCGGTCGTGAAGTCGCGCGGGGCGACGATGGGCATCGGTACGGCGTCGGTTGGCGCATCGCGGTGCACGAGTCGTCGAGCGCTCATCCGGGCGAGGTCGAGCATCACCGGATACACGCCGCGGCCGAGCGCGAACGCCAGATCGCGCGGAGCCCGGCGGCCGTTGGCGCCGAGCAGGATCTCCCGATAGCGCACCGGCAACGTGCCGACGGCCGGCTGGGCCGCGGGTTTGATCCGGGTCGCGGCGAACTCCACCAGCGGACCCCAGAGTTGCGACAACACCAGCATCCGGCGCGCGGTCTCGTCGGTGAGCCGCCGCGGCTCCACCCCGGGCTCGGCGATCAGGTCGGGTGCGCGTACGGATTCGTTCACCTGCCAACCGGCGGAGGTACCCAGGGACATCGCGAAGGCGCCATCGAAGACCGTGGCCAGACACAGCGCGCTCAGTTCCGAGGCGCGGACGAGGCCGAGCGCCACCAGTGTGTCCGCGAGCGGGCCGTCGGTGCGACTCGCCTCGCCGGCCGCGATCCAGTCCGGCTCGGCGATCCGCCGCGAGCGCAACAGCAGCACGTCCGGCGCGGGGGAGGCCGGAGTTCGGACCGCGACGACCAGTCCCTCCCGCAGGTGCAGGGTGCCGCCGGGGGTGCCCGACACCACGACCGCTCCGGTGAACCGCTCGCGGTGCAGCGTCATCAGCAGGGCCGGGACGTTGCGCGGACCGTTCGCCACGGCGGGGCTGTTCATGCCAGTACGTTCCTCGCGTGCTCGGCGGTCGCCCGAACCGCCAGGGCCAGATTGGTCTCGGCTCGATCCACCACGGTCGCCAGCAGGAAGTCGTCGCCCCGGCGCGGCAGTACCTGGGTGATCTGGTGGTATCGCCGGCTGTTCACGACCACGCTCTCCACCTCTCCGGCGGCGCCCGCCTCGGTCAACCGGTCGGTGACCAGGTTCGTCAGGTCGGCGAGTTCGGTGCCGTTGCCCAGGGCGCGACAATCACCGACCTCGGCGTAGACGAGACCGGTGACCGCGTCGATCAGGGCCGCGCCGATTACTCCGGGATAGTCGAGAACTCCGGAGAGCGATGCCTCCAGGGGGTGCGACTGTCCCCCTTCACTTTGTGACAGCATGCAGAGTACTTTATGGCAGATCTCTGCAATAGGGAACGAAGGCTGACGTTTGGTAGTCGCCTTGGTTCCGTGCGTAGGAATCTCCGAGGAAAGCCAGGAAAAGGAATCGCGATGAACATTGAGGCCGCGCTCAAGGAAGCGATGACCATCGACGGTGCCATCGGTGTCGCCCTCGTCGACTACGACAGCGGGATGACGCTCGGCACGCTGGGCGGCGACAAGGACTTCGATCTGGAGGTCGCTGCCGCCGGGAACACCGAGGTGGTCAAGGCCAAGGCGCGGACGCTGACGTCCTTGGGGCTCGACGACATGGTCGAGGACATCCTGATCACCCTCGGCACCCAATACCACCTTCTGCGCCCGCTGACCCGAGCGCACGGCTCGCTTTTCCTCTACCTCGCGCTGGTCCGTTCGCGGAGCAATCTGGCATTGGCCCGCCACACGCTCAAGCGCATCGAAGCGGTTCTGGAGGTGTAGGGTAATATCGGCCGCCGGGATCATTGCAATCGGGCCGGCACGCCGCTTTCCCGTCCCCTTTTTCCGCGCGGGAAAGGGGACGATCACCGCGCCCGAATTATTCCCGAATTCTCCCTGATGTATCCGAAATCCGGGATATGCCGACCGGCGGTGGCAATATATCGGCGACGCCGCCTCGACACGGCGCCGTTCGTCACGGTGACGATCATGTTCGCGGAAGCCCCGCGCCGGGGTCGGGGTCGCTGTCGGCGCGGATCTCGGCGGCGCCCGCGAACGCCGCCGCGCGCAGTTCCGGGGCCGGTTCGCGGGTGATGATCCCGTCGGCGAGGCAAACCCCCATCGAAGACGCGTAGTTGCGACAGCCGCCGATGACGCCCCGCGCGCGTCTCGTCCGACTCGAGGTCGGCGGGATCACCCGGGGGAGCCTTTGCGTTCCGAGCGCGTCTATGGCCCCGAGTCGTGAACGGTCGCGACCTCGGTTGGTATGCAACCACCGGGTTCTCCGCCAGGCACGAATGCGATCGTGGGCGCCAATACCGGTGCGGCGCGGGCGAGTTCGGCCGATCCAGAGGTCCGGAACCGACAACCTCGCGACATCATGAGTCTCGCGCCGTCCCCTGAGTTCGGGCCTCGGCACCAGCCTTTTCGAGTCGGTGCGTGGAGGCCGGCCGGGGATTGTTCCTGGTCGCCGAGTGCGCGGAGCGATGGGGCACGCGGGGCGTCCCCGGGGGCGAGATCGTCTGGATCGAACAGGCCCTCCCGGAGGCCGAGTTCGCGGTGTGAGCGTAAACGGGCCCAGGGCGGGCTCGGATCACGCGCGCCGGGGGCGATTGCCGGTGGCCGGCTCGCCGGACAGGTTTCGAGCACGTCGGCCGGGCCGCGGTGGCGGGCGAACTCCGACCCCAGGGTTCAGGGCGCCTTCCTCGGCCATGGCCGCGCTGCCGTCGCGCCGCGCCGCGACTCTTCGTGCGAAGCCACGCGACAGGGGACATGTCGCCGACGCCGCGGTTGCCGGGCGTCACCGGTGGCTCGGACCGGGCTGCCCTTCGCCGGCCCAAGGCCGCCGCCGCACCGTCCGGCCGACTCGGATGCCCCCGCACAAGGTGGATCCAAAATGTACGTACATTCTCTTGCGGAACCGGGAGACATGTGGCCAGATTAAATGTCTGCACATTTGATGTCCTGGAGGTCATGATGGTGTCGACGCAACGTCATCGGACAGTGATCGTCGGGGGAGGGAGCGCGGGTATCACCGTGGCGGCGCGGCTGCGCCGCTCCGGCGAGCGCGATGTCGCGATCATCGATCCGGCAACCCGGCACTACTACCAACCTCTGTGGACCCTGGTCGGCGGCGGACTGGCGGAGATCGGGGAGAGCACGCGCCCGCAGGCGTCCGTCGTGCCTCGAGGAGTGCGGTCGATCCGTCGGAGTGCGGTCCACATCGATCCCGACGTGCGGGAAGTGACCCTGGACGACGGGAGGACCATCGGCTACGAGTGCCTCGTGGTGTGTCCCGGGATCCAGCTCGACTGGTCGAGAATCCCCGGACTGGAGGCCACGCTCGGCGAGGAGGGCGTCTCCAGCAACTACCTGCCCGAAACGGCACCGGCGACATGGCGCTTCATCCGGGACACCCGATCGGGAACCGCCGTGTTCGGCATGCCGTCGGGGCCCATCAAGTGCGGTGGCGCGCCCCAGAAGATCGCCTACCTGGCCGCCGACTACTGGCGCCGCGAAGGGGTCCTGGGCAACATCGACGTGCACCTGGTGCTCCCGACATCCACCATGTTCGCGGTCCCGGAGTTCTCTCGCGTCCTGGATCGGGTTGTTCGGCGATACGGCATCACCGTGCACTTCGACAGCGAGGTGAGCGAGGTCCGTTCCGGGTCCAAGGAAGTCGTGGTCACCCACAACGGCACCCGGGTAGCCACCACGCTGCCCTACACCATGGCGCACCTGGTGCCTCCCCAGAGCGCGCCGGACTGGATCAAGAAGAGCGTCCTGGCCGATCCCGAGAGCCCCGCGGGCTACGTCCTCGTCGACCAATGGACCATGCAACACCCGCGCTACCCCGACGTCTTCGCGCTGGGCGACGTCGGCTCGTCGCCGAATTCCAAGACCGGTGCCGCGGTGCGCAAACAGGCCCCGGTCGTCGTGCGAAACCTCCTCGCGCGCATGAACGGTCTCAAGCCACCGGCCCGCTACGACGGATACGCGTCCTGCCCGCTGACCACAGCACGGGGCAAAACGCTGCTCGCGGAGTTCGACTACTCGATGAAGCCCACCCCCTCCATCCCGGTGATCGACACAACCCGGGAACGCACCGACATGTGGTACCTCAAGCGCTACGGACTGCCGTTCCTGTATTGGAACCTGATGCTTCGCGGACGCGCCTAGCCACATCGCCACCGCCGCGCGGCCGCCGCGACGAGTTGCACCCGTCCGCGCCCGCCGCATCCGGCGTAACCCACCCATCCGACCCGGCGGGAGCCTCTCCGTGGAACGCGTCGATACACTCGTTTTCAAGCAGTACTACCTGGATTGTCTCTCCCATGCCTCGTATCTCGTCGGCGACCGCAGATCCGGACGCGCGGTCGTGGTCGACCCCCAACGCGACGTGGGCGAGTACATCGCCGACGCCGCACGACTGAACCTGAACATCGAGCGGGTCATCGAAACCCACGTGCACGCCGACTTCCTGTCCGGACACCTCGAACTCGCCGCCCACACCGAGGCGCTGATCTCCTACGGCTCCGCCGCCCAAGTCGACTTCGCCGCCCATCCGCTGCCCGACGGCCGGAAACTCTCGCTCGGTGACGTCGAACTCGAGATCCTGCACACCCCCGGACACACCCCGGAGTCGATCTGCGTGGTCGTCAGAGCCCACGCGGGCGACAAGGTGCCCTTCGGCGTGCTGACCGGAGACACGTTGTTCGTGGGCGACGTGGGACGTCCCGACCTGGCCGCCTGCGCCGACTGGTCCACGGAGAAGTCGGCCCGTGCCCTGTTCCGTTCCACCCGACGCCTGCTTGCCCTCCCCGACGCCACCGGCGTCTATCCCGCCCACGGGAGCGGATCGTCCTGCGGGAAGAACCTGTCCGCCGAACACCACAGCACCATCGGCGAACAACGGCGCACGAACCACGCGCTGGCCGAGATGGCCGAGGGCGACTTCGTGGACCTGGTGTGCTCCGAACAGACCCCCGCGCCGCGCTACTTCGCCTACACGTCCGCGCGCAATCGCCAGGAGCGGCCGACACTGGACGAGAGCACCCACGTCCCCGCCCTGTCGTTCGGGGAGTTCCTGCGCGCCCGGTCGACCGGGGGAGTCGTCCTGGACACCCGAGATCCCGACGCGTTCGCCGCCGGACACCTCGCCGACTCGATCAACGTCCCCCTGTGCGGTCGATTCGCGGAACTCGCCGGCGAGGTCCTGAGCGCACACAGTCCCATCCTGCTCGTCTGCGACCCCGGCACCGAACGCGAGGCCCGCAACCGACTGGCCCGGATCGGCTTCGACCGTGTGCCGGGAGCGCTGGCCGACGGGGCACCCGGGATCGAGCCCGAATACCGTCGGACCGCCGTACGGCATCGCGTCGACGAGTTCGTCGTGCTCGACTCGGACACGCGCGTCGTGGACGTCCGCAACCCCGGCGAAGTACGCGCCGATGGCACGATCCCCGGGGCCCGACTGATCCCACTCCCCGAACTCCCCTCGCGAATAAACGAGTTGGCGCGCGGTGAGGCCGTCGCCGTGTTCTGTGCGAGCGGCCGCAGGTCCTCCATCGCCGCGTCGATCCTGCGTGCGGCGGGCTTCACGAACGTGTCCGACCTCCAGGGCGGCTTCGCCTCCTACAGCGCCGAGCACCCCATCGCACGACCGGACTCTCCGTGAGGCGCGCCGTCCCCGACGTTTCGGCCGCGAGGTGAGCGTACTGATCGTCGCGCTCGTGTCCGGTGCCGCGGTCGGGCTCGCCATCGGCGCGCTCGGCGGCGGCGGGGGCGTCCTCGCCGTACCCGCACTGGTGTACCTGCTGCACCTGGCACCGGCCGACGCGTCCACCACCAGCCTGATCGTGGTGACCGCGACCTCGGTGACGGCTGTGTTCCGTCACGCCAGAGCGGGCACCGTACGCTGGCGGGTCGGCGTGCTCTTCGCCGCGGCCGGCGTGCTCCCCGCCATCGCCGCTTCCGTCCTGGCGGGCCACATCCCCAAGGCCGCGCTCACGACGGCATTCGCCGTGGTCACGCTGCTCGCCGCCATCGCGATGCTCCGCAATGCCGGCCCGGGCGAAGGAGTGGAGAACGGCGCACCCGATCCAGGCGCGAACGAGAGGTCGATCCGTGGGGCACAGGGCATCGGCAAGGTGATGGGCGCGGGAGCGGGTCTGGGCACCGTCACGGGTCTGCTCGGCGTCGGCGGAGGATTCCTCGCCGTGCCCACCCTGGTGAGCGTCCTGTCGCTGCGCATGCGCCTGGCGGTCGGTACGAGCCTGGTCGTGATCGCCGTCAATTCCGTAGCCGCGCTCACCGCCCGGTTGGCGGTGGGGCCGACCACATTCGATCCGGCGACGCTCGGCCCCTTCGCCGGCGCGGCGATCCTGGGGGCCTGGGACGGCAAACGTCTGGCCGCCCGGCTGTCGGGGATCGCCCTTCAGCGGATGTTCGCCGCGCTTCTCGTCGCCTTGGCGGTGTTCATGCTCGTGGATGCCCTTCGTTGACCGATCGCACGGTTGCCGTGTCGCCCGGTACGCGGATCGCCCGAGCATGCACCCCGGAGGACCACGGTGGGTCCGCGCGGAGTTGCCACCGGACGGCACGCTTCCGTACCTTCGTGGCCTCACACAGGACACGAGCACGGGTCCGTCGCACGTCAGGGGAACCCTCGGTGACATCAACGCAGCCCGCGGGAGCGAATCCCGTCGATCGCGCGAGCGGAGTGCCGCTGTGGGTCCAACTGCGAGCCGACCTGCGCCGTCGCCTGGAGGCCGACCAGTTCCGCGACCACTTCCCCGGCGAGCACGCCCTCGCGGCCGACTACGGAGTCAGCCGCCACACGGTTCGCGAGGCCCTGCGCCAGTTGCGCAGCGAAGGCGTCGTCACGGCGCACCGGGGACGCGTGTCCGCACTCGCGGAGACGTCGATGGAACAGCAGGTGGGCCGACCGTACAGCCTCTTCGCCTCGGTCGAGGAGATCGGTGCGGTGCAGCGCAGTGTGGTGCGGGTGCTGGATCGGCGCGCCGACGGCGTGGTCGCGGCCCGGCTCGGCCTGGAGGAGTCGACACCGCTGGTCCACCTGGAGCGCCTTCGCCTCGCCGACGAGAGGCCGCTCGCCGTCGATCGGGTATGGCTCCCCGCCGACGTCACCGCCCCGTTGCTGGGGGTCGACTTCACGCACACGGCGCTGTACGCCGAATTGGAGCGGCATTGCGGCATCCGGATCACCGGGGGATGGGAGCGCATCCGTGCCGTGGTGCCCGATCGCGCCGAACGCACGATGCTGGAATGTCCGTCGAACACGGCCCTGTTCGCGATCGACCGCCTGGGAGTGGCCACGGTCGGCCCGGTCGAGTGGCGTCAGACGCTGGTGCGCGCGGATCGGTTCACGGTGACCGCGGCCTTTTCCGCCGAGGACGGATACCGACTGGGGATGGCCGAGTAACCGGAGGGCCGGTTGTCCCCGGCGATGCCCAAGGGTGAACACGCGGTCGCGGCGGGTTCACAACCCCAACCGTTGGGCGCGGCACACCGGATGGACCGCCGGCCGTTCGTCGGCCCCGTCGAGCGTGATCCCCAGGACACGGCGGGCCCGTTCGACCCGCCGGGTGACCGTGAAACCTGGAAAGGCGCTGTCTACGTGGCAGTTGGGCCTGTGAAACACGCCGACGGGAGGTCGGGGCGAACGTGTGCTCCTCGGCAGCCGGCGGTTCGGTGCGCGATAGCGGCCGGCGGATCCGGACGGGGACGTGCCCGTCCGGATCCCTGTCGCGTCACCCCTGTCGGTGCTCCCATCCTCGGTCGGTACGGGTCAGCTCGCGGAAGCCGGCGGCGATCAGCCGCCCGATCGCGTCCGTGTCGTCGGCCGACTCGTAGGCGAGCACGCGGTCGACCCCGGCCAGGCGGAGCCACTGGGCCGCTTGGGCCAGGAGCCAGTGCTCCAACCCGTCGACGCGGTGGTCCGGTTCGACGACGAGGTTGCCGATGTCGGCCAATCCTCCGTTGCGGGCCAGCCGCTCGGGTCGGTCGAGGGCGGTGTCCACTTCGATGAAGCCGAGGACGTGGCCGTCGAGGTGTGCCGTCAGCCGGGTTCCGCACTCGCCGAGCGTGCGCCGCACGGCCGGTTGGGGCATCGACGGATCGGCGGGCGGCGACACCAGGTCGGCGACCTCGGCGAGCAACACCACTTCGGTGTGGCCGGTGTGCCGGAAGCAGGCCCGCTCGTAGGCCGCCCGCACGTGCGGCCACACATCGGGCAGGCCGTAGACCCCGGGAGCGGGCAGGGCTCCGTCGGCGTAGCGGACCCGCACGTGCCAACGTGCCAACCGGGCCAGGCACGCGGCCATCAGCTGATCCGCCGCCGTCTCGGAGTCGGGCCGGAACGTCGCCGGCGGACGGTGGACGAACCAGGCGATCTCGCCCGCGCCACGATGATCCGGGCCGACCTCGGCGTCGTCGCGGTAGCGCAGCAGATGCGCGGCGGCGACCACGGCCCCCCGCTGCTCGGCGACCAGGGTGGCTCGCTCCGCCACCCACGGATCGGTGATGAACTCGTCGGGGCGCCGGGTGAGTTGCGCCAGAACGGTATTGACGGACACGGACGCGCCGGGCACGACGGCAGCGACATGCGCGTTGACGAGCTCGGTCAACTGGTCGCGATCGTCACGATGAAAGGGGCGCACGATGAGAGCAGGCATGGAGGACCTCCGAACGGATTCGCCACGAGGAAGGAGGCCGCCATGCGATGCGGTATGGCGCTGACAGTACCTCACGCGGCCTGCCGCCCGCCCCGCCGCGGACGCCGGCGGCGAGACTTCCGGGCGACGGCGGGCCGACTCCGTCCGCCCGGGACGTGATCGACGCGATGCGCAGGTCATATGCGGGGGCGACGAACGCCCGGGAGCCGGCCGCGTCGGCGACACGTGCGAGGCGGACCTGCCCGCCTTGGTCGACACGATCGAACCCGCCCCGACCACTGTCCGAGACCGGACTGGACGAGCAGGTCTCGGCCCAGGTCTCGGCCGGCGCGGAGGACGGAGACGGGGCACGCTGTCGAGCAGTCGGCCGCGCTGTCGGAGTCCCAGGGCAGGGTCGACGAGACGATCGCCGCGCTGTGAGCCCACGCCCGCGGTCACCGGGCACGGCCGTCCCCACCGGGATGCCGCGAAGACCGCAGCACCCACGGTGTCGCGTTGCTGCTCAGCTCCCGGCCCGTCCGACCATCCCTACACCCAGCCGCGCCGCACCGCCTGCACCCCGGCCTGGAACCGGTTCTCCGCGCCCAACTCGTCGAGGAGCACCCGCATTCGCCGCCGCAGGCTCCGGGTGCTGGTGCCCAGCTGCCGGGCGATCGTCTCGTCCTTGAGTCCGGACAGCAGCAGGTTCAGGATCCGCCGGTCCTCCGCGTCGAGCGGGTCGCACTCCTGGGGGCCGGCGGCGGTGAGTGGGACGGCTTGTGTCCAGAGCCCTTCGAACAGGGCGACCAGGGCGTCGACGAGGGTGGTGCCCCGGATGACGACGCTGCGGGTGATGGGCGAGTCGAGGTGCAGGGGCAGCAGGGCGATCCGGCGATCGGCGACGGACATCTTCAGCGGGATGCCGGCGAGGACCCGGGCCTCTTCGCCGGCCCGCGACAGGCCGCTCACGTCGTCGAGGTTGCCGGGTATCTCGAACGACTCGGGGGCGTAGATCGTGCGGTACCGGACTCCGCCGCCCAGGAGGGTGTGTTGGAGCGGGTTGCCGTGGGCGAGGACGTACGGCGGCCGGTCCAGGCTCATGATCTCCTCGGTGGCCTCCTGCTGGAGCCGGGCGAACCACCGGCCGAGTTCGTCGGCGCTGGTGAGCAATTCGACGCCCTCGCCGGGGCGGGCGGCCTCGCCGAGCGCGCGGTAGACGGCCTCGAGTTCGGCGGCCGTCTCGGTGACCCTGCCGAGGTCGGCGTGGGCGTTGCGGACCAGGGCGGCGAGGGCGGCGGTGGGGCTGACGGCCGCCCACCGGGTGGGGCGGCCCGAGAGCCGGCTGACCAGACCGTGGCCGCGCAGTCGGGCAAGGGCCGAATGCAGCCGCTCGACGCCCGAGCCGGTGCGCTCCGCCAAGTCGCGCACGGTGACCGGCGGTCCGGCCAGAACGGTGCGATAGACCCGCTCGTCGAAGGGCGCGACCCCGACGGCGCCGAACACGAGTTCGTCATCTTCCATGGCGAGCGAGCATGGCCGATTCCGGCGCCGGCCGCAATCGGACACCGGCCACACCTGGCCGACCGTCGGGAGCCGCGACTACAAAGATCACACCTCCGGCCCCCATGGGAGATGGAATGTTCAACGCACAGCATTCACGGTCGGGTTCAGCGAAGCTGTCCCGGCGCCGACTACTCCTGATCGCCGCGGTGGCCTTCGGCACCGTGTTCGGCGCGTTCGGCGCGGCGCCCGCCGAAGCGCAATCAGTGGCCCCCGACGACCCGCCGACGACCCTGGCCACCCGGGGCAACGAATGGCGGCAGGTCGGCCCGAACGGCAACGGCGGCAAACTGGCCTTCACCCCCGCCAGGCCCGAACGGGCCTACGTGCAGACCCCGATCGGCAACGTCGTCTTCCGATCCGACGACCGGGGCACCACGTGGCAGCAGAGCAACGAACTGCCCGTGAACGCCTTCGAAGCCGGCGGTGTCGCGGCCAGCCCGCTCCGACCCGACGTGGTGTTCGCCGGCGGCCGGCAGAAGGACAACTGGCACGGGTACGTGCTGCGCAGCACCGACGCCGGCAAGACGTTCACCCAAGTGCTGGACACCCCGGGCAAGGTCGGTGGCGTCGTGTTCGACCCGACCGGCGCGCGGCTGTACGCCGCTGCCTCCGACGGTGTGCACGTCACCACCGATCACGGCAACACCTGGCGACTGCTACCCGGTTCCCCCGCCGACGCCCGGAACCCGAAGTTCACCGGCGGCGACCTGTACTTCACGTCCGGCGCCGATGTCTGGGTGCTCCGCCGGGGCGCGCGGACCCCGGTGAAGCTGCCTCGCCCCGGCTCGACCGGCGCGGGTGTCGATCAGCTCACCGGCACCGGCGGCACCCTGGTCGCCAGGGGTGACCTGCAGGTCGCGCAGGTCTCCACCGACCGGGGCGCGCACTGGCGGGCGCTGCGCGGACCGTGGGGCACCGACGTGGTGGTTCTGGCCGCGATCGTGGACGGCTCGGGTCGGCTGCACATCCAGGTCAACCAATCCACCGGCGAGATGCAGCAATGGGGCAGCCGCGACAACGGCCGCACCTGGCACGCCGAGGCGGGTCTGGCCCGCATCGACCTGTACGAGGCCACCGGCACCTTCCCCGGACGGCCCGGCACGGACGTGATCTCGGCCGGCGCGGGCATCTACACCACCGACGACCACCAGAGCTTCCGCCGGATCGGGGTGCCCGGCTCCGAAGTGTTGTCGCTGACCGTCGCCCAGGGCAGGTCGGGACCGGCGATCGTCGCGGGCACCATGACCGGCAGCTACCAGTCGTCCGCGCCACTGAAGAGCCGGCTGCCGCGCGGGTACCAGGAATGGGGTTTCTCCGGCACCGCGCCGCACACCTTCGGCAACCGGATCGACGGCCTGGCCACCGATCCGTCGAACCCTTCGACGGTGTACCGGGTACGCAACACCTGCACCTCCGATCAACCCTGCTTCTACCTGGAGAAGTCGACCGATGCGGGCCTGCGGTGGACCATCGTCCAGACCGCCGTGCCGGGCAAGGCACTCGGCATCACGGTCAGCCCCGCCGATCCGAAGAGGCTGTACATCGCCACCCACTCGCCGTCTGCCGTGTACACCAGCAACGACGGCGGCGAGTCCCTCGGCCAGAACGGGCACGACGACCTGAAGGGCTTCACCAGCGTCGCCGTCGACCGGGCCAATCCCGACAGTGCCTGGCTCGGCGGCCCGGACGGGCTGTTCCGCACCACCGACGGCGGCGTCACCCTGAACAAGGTCCTCGACGGCTGGGTGAGCGCGATCGCGCTGAACCCGCGCACCCCGGGCCACGCGGTCATCGCCGCCAAGGACGCGCTCTACGTGACCACCGACGACGGCAAGCACCTGACGAAGGTGGCCGCCGACCTGAGCGGCGCCCTGAGTTCGCTGGCGTTCACCCCGGACGGCTCGACGGTGTTCGCGGGCTCGCACTACTACCTCACCCCGGCTCTCGGGGTGCTGCGCAGCACCGACGGCGGCCGGACCTGGGGCTCGATCACCAGGAACCTGCCGGAGCCGTCGGTGTCGTCGCTGACCGTGTCGGCCGACGGCCGGTGGCTGTTCGCGGGGACGACCTACGGGAGCGTGCACCGACTGGCGGTGTGACCACATACCAGGCGCGCCGCCCCTGTCCGAACACCCGGACGGGGGCGGCGTCGTGGGTGGGCGGCCGTGGCCCGGCGCGGCTGCGCGCCACCGGGCGAGCCAGGTGAGGGCGGCGGCCACCAGTGGAGGTCGCGCAGGCCCGGGAGTTCGTCGAACGGCTCCCGCAGGGCCGGGCGGCCGCGGTCACCCGGGGCGGCTCGAACCGGTCCGGTGGGCAGCGCCCGCGGTTGGCATCGCCCGGGCGCTCATCCGCCGATCTGCGATCCACCTGTTCGACGACTTGTTCTCTGTGCTGGCCGCGCCCCCGCGGTGGCGCGCGGGCGCATCGCGGGACCACCGTCGACGGCAAGGACGGTACGACCCCGCGCCGATGGTCCGAGGCATGCGAAGAGCCGATGATTGTCGCCCGGATTCTCGCGCCTCGGGCGCAACCGCGCTCTTCGGGGCGGGGACCGGTGCTCGTCCGGTGGCGTCGGGCGTGTCAGGCGCGGTCGTGGAGGGTGACCTGGTAGCCGTCGGGGTCGGCGAAGGTGAAGGTCCGACCGAAGGGGCCGTCGATCGGCGCGGAGACGATGGTGTGACCGTCGGCGACGAGAGCGTCGTGGATGGCCTGGACGTCGGTGGCGTGGAGCCAGATCGCGGCACCGATGCCGGGCTGGGCAACGGATGCGAGATCCGTGCCGGGAATGACGTCGCGGAGTGCGAACGCGATCGGCTTCGTCTCGAAGACGACGGCGTGCGGAGGTCCGGCCTGCGCGCGGACGAGGCCGAGGTACTGCTCGTAGAACGCCTGCGAAGCGTCGAGGTCGCGTGCCTGGAGCGAGATGAAGTCGGGGCCGGTGGCGGGCATGGTGCTGCTCCTTCTCTTCGTGTCAGGTTCCTGACACGCGTCAACGTATGTCAGAATCCTGACATGAGTCAAAACGGTGCCGGCGTCGACCTGGACAAATCACTGGGCTACCTGCTGAAAGAGGCTTCGAGCGCCCTGCGCGCAGCCATGGAGGAGGTGCTGCGGCCACTCGGGATGAGCGTGACGCACTACTCCTGCCTCGAGCTGCTGGCTCAACGGCCGGGCTTGTCGAACTCCGAGCTCGCGCGGGGCGCATTCGTGACACGGCAATCGATGAACGTGCTGCTCCAGGCCCTGGAACGAGACGGCTACGTGACCCGGCCCGCGGCGGCACCCGTCGGGAAGGTTCTTCCCACGCGGCTCACGCCTCGCGGCCGACGGAGCCTGGAGAAGGCGACCGTGGCGGTCCGGTCCGTCGAGGTCGCAATGCTGGCCGGCATGACCGAGACCGAACAGTCGGACGCGTTCCGGATCCTGCAGAGCATGATTCATTCCCTGCGCGAGGGCAACGACGGTGCATAGCCCGTTCCCGGACGCACGTCTTGCCGCGCCCGGGCAGGAGTGCAGCCGAGCGTGAGAACCCGTGGTGCTGGACCCTGCCGGTGATCGACGCCACCGGCGCGAACCGGGCCGACGTCGACCACGCCCGAGACCGCGACGAGGGCCCGTTCGCGGTCACCGTGTACGGCGAACGCGAGTGTGGGCCGACATCGAACACACCCACGCACGCTGGACCGCAGGGGGCCGCCCCGGACCCGAACGCTTCGGCCTGCGCGTCGAACCCGACGGCACCCAACACGTCTGGTTCGACCAGCCCTTGGGCCCCACCTGGTCCCTGGTCGGGCCGGGCCACCACGCGACGGCTTGAAGCCGCCCGGCGCCGCGCGATTCAAGGGTGGCCGGGGCGGCACACGGTCAGCGGCGGCCGGTGGCCAGGATGACGAGGAACTGACCGCCGCCCGCCTCGATGTCGGCGGTCACCGGCAGCCCCGGCACCAGTCGGGAGAACCGGTCCACCAACCAATCCGCCGCCTGCTGGGCGTCCTTCCTGGTCGGACAACGGCCCACCATCTCGCGGCCGCCCTTGCGCTCCAGCCTCCCGGCAACGGTGATCAGCGGCGCGGGTTCGACCACGTACAGGTGGTCCGGCCAGGCGATGACCACCTTGACCGCGCCCTTGCGGGTGTTGCACCCGCGGTGCGCGAGCCGCTCGGCGACCTTGGCCTTCCGGTCGGCGGTCCGGCTGTCGACACTGGGCCCCCGCGGGTCGTTCACCGACTCGTCGGGGTCGACCGGTTCGTCGCACACCCAGCACCGCCAACCGTCCCGCTCGGCTACATCGTCAAGGAGAGTCACCCGAGCAAACTAGCCTGCCCGGCCGCCATCCCGGTGCACCAGGCCCAGTGCCGGGACATCCGACGACTCACGTGCGAACTCGGCCGGCGGCTGCCCGGGCGGGCCTTCCCGGGCAACCGGACCTCTGCGGGCGAGCCACATTCCCGTTGCCGGCTTGCTCACGAGAACCCGCGAACCTCCGCTGAACGTGGGACCTGCCGGCCGAGCCCCAAGCCGCGGGCACGGCCCGCCACCGTGTACGGAACCAGCTGTGCGCCTGGGCCTGTGGCCGGGGGCCCGGAGGAACTGTCCCCGACATCGGACTCCTGGTCAGCGAACTCGTCGGCAACGTCGTACGGCACGCCAAGGGGCCTGAATCGCTGGGCCGGGCGGCGGGACGACCGCCGTGCAGGTCCACACCACCGATGGGGATCTCAAACCCTTGGCTCGAGAGTCTCAGCCAGAAAAGCTTTCCGGGGAGCGTGCCGCTTCCGGGTGCGCGTAGTAGCCGGCGACGGTGCAGTGCAAAAGGGCCCCACACGCCGGGCTTGCCGAGTTCGCGGAATTCGATGTCGACGTCGGCGACGGGTCGACCGCCCGGAACGCGGGCGGGCCGGGTCAGCGGCCTGTCCGGCGCCGCCGCCGAGGGGTGTTCCTGACGACCGGCTTACATACCGGCCACATCGGGCTGGACGTGTCCGTGGCGTTCGATGTATCGCCTGGCGACAGACGGCGGGTGCCGGCGACCACACGGTCTCCGGCGGGCGTCGTCGCTCGACCTCACCGTGCGGGGAGCGCGATCGCCGCGACCTTGTCGACCTGCGCCTTCATGACCGCCTTGGGTATCGCCACCGCCGGTGGGCCGAACATGCCCACGGACATGCCTCTGACCAGTACCGGCCCTACCCGGACGACGGTGACGACGAACGAGTACGGCCCGTCCACGCCGAATTCCAGGGACAGACTGTCGTCACCGATGTCGTAGCCGGCACCGCCGGTCAGCGCGTATTCGACGGTGGAACTCTCCTCGGGGGCGGGGTTGTCGGTCGTCTCCGCGAAGTCGCCGCACGACGGCAGGGCCTTCCTCGCCGCCTCCAGGACCCTGGCCGCTTCGGTGAACTCCCGCGAGCTTGCGCCTTGGGCCGGGTGGCGAGGAGCGCCTCGACGACGTGGACATCGACGAGAGCCCAGTTGCGTCTGCCGCGCTCGGCCTGGGCACGGGCGAGGTTTCGGACGGGCCGGGGCTGCCTCAAGGCAATCGAGCGGGATATCGAAGTGGCTTGACGGCCATGGCAATTCCCTGGACCGCTGTGATGGAGTAGGTCAGGGTGCAGGGGTGAGTACCGATACGAATCCGGTCGAATACCCTGACCGGTGGATCCTGAACCTCCGGGGCCGGCGCGTTGCCAAGGTCGCCCTCGAGCCCCATCCGGCGGTGTCCCTCGACTCGGAATGGGAGGTCGTCCTGAAATGCCCCGCTCTCCTGTCGCACGGGTCGGCCCTGACGAATCCGGGTCTTCCCCTGACTCCGACCTCGCGGAGCATAGCCTCCCAACTGCTTGCGACATCGGTCCTGTCCGCGGTCGCATTCAAGTCCGGCGCGCTGAGGATGGTGTTCGACGCCGGTCTGCACCTGAAGTGCCCAGCCGGCTCGGCGGAGGCGGCGTGGGAGATCACCGGACCACAGGGCTGGTGCTTCACATCAATGCCCGGCGGCGGTCTCACAGTCTCGCCCGGCAGAGCAGAAGCGCGGTGAGAGCCCGCCGGGTCTGACAACAATCGTGCTCACGCCCAAGGTCCGAGAGACGGAAGTGGCCTGGCAACTGGAGACGTTCACAGGTACGCGGATGGGGAGTCAAGGGGTAACGCCGCCACCTGCCGGTCTGTCGGGGTCGGGTCGGGCGTGCCCGTTCGAGGGGCTGTGGCGATTCCGAACTGGTTGACCGCGGACGTGTCCAACGCGCGCTCGACGCCCTGCTGCCCGCGGGCCGGCCGAGGCGGCACGCCGTTCTGGCCGGACCGGGACGCCCAGCCCCCGACGCTGGAGTCGACATCCTCCTCGGGCCGTTCCATTCGCAGACCGGTCGGACATAGACCACCACCGACCGGGCCGCGTCGGCGTACCTGCTGCCGCTGTCGCTGGGGGTGTGGCTGTGGCCAGCCCGTCCCCGGCCGCGCCTGCCGGTTACCGCGTTGGGCGTCCTGCCCCCGGGATGTCCTCCGTGACGACCCGCCCCCACTACTCCCCAATGGCCCCCTTTCGAACCGAGCGCGAAACGTTCGAGCACACCCTGGTCCGGCTGCCGGCCGTTCGCAGCCCGTGGTTGCGCGAATTCCTCGCGAACCTCACGCACCACACATTCGTCGGCGTCTTCCAGCGTCGACAGGACCGACTCTCGGGGGGCGCACTCGCAGTGCGAACGTGGCCCGGCCGGCCCCATGCGCTCCGTTCGACGAACGCGAGGACCCCGGGGTCGCGGACGACTCGGCGAATCGGGTCGCCGCCTACGTCCGAGATACGGGGCCCTCCATCGGGGACCGGGGGCAATCGCGCCGAACCCTTTGTTGCGACAGTCCGTTTCTCACAGTCGTCGGGGCCCGACACCATCCCCGGAGAGCGCGTCGCCGGGGTTCCGCAGAGCGCATGCCTTCATCGAGAGGCATCCGCAGCCGATGCACCCGGTGAGTTCGGCCTCGAGGCGCTCGATGGTCTGCCGACGCTCCTCCAGCCGACGCCTCCAGCCACGCGAGGCGCGCTGCCACTCCCGGTGACTGGGCGGACGGTCGAGCGGCACATCGGCGAACGCCTCTCGGAGGTCGAGCAACGGGATGCCGATGCGTTTCGCCACCGAGATCAATGCGACTCGACGAAGCATGTGCCGCGGATAACGGCGTTGGTTGCGATCGTCACGTTCGGACGCGATCAGGCCGAACTCCTCGTAGAACCGCAGAGCGGAGACGGCCGCCCCGGTCCGGGCGCTCACCTCGCCGATGCTCAGCCAGTCGTCCGGGCCTGCTCGAACCTCACCGGAACGGTAACTCGTCATGCAAAGCCTCCTCTTGACCTCAACATTACTTGAGGCCATACGGTCGGCCGGGTCGGAACGGCGAACAGGAACGACCCCGGAGAGGACGGCAGTTCGATGACGTTTGTGATTGCTTCGCCCTGTGTGGACGTCAAGGACAAGGCATGCGTCGAGGCGTGCCCCGTCGACTGCATCTACGAGGGAGAGCGCATGCTCTACATCCACCCGGACGAGTGCATCGACTGCGGCGCCTGCGAGCCGGTGTGCCCCGTCGAAGCGATCTTCTTCGAAGACGACACCCCACAGGAATGGCACCACTTCAACGCCATGAACGCCGAGTTCTTCTCCGACCTCGGCGCCCCCGGCGGCAGCGCGAAGCTCGGTCCGATCGGACGAGACCATCCGATCGTGGCGCAACTGCCGTCCCAGGGTGCCGCCGTCTCATCCTTTGCGATCCCGCCCAAGTCCTGACGACCCGAAAGCCGTTCACACCGTCCCGAAGACGGGCGGCTGGCGCGTACCCCGACCCCCGGCGAAAGGAGCGACCGACCTGGCCTCCGTCGGGTCGGAGGAGGTGCGGCAACTCCGCAAAGACGAGGCCGAGTTGACGCGGGCGGCCAACGAAATCCTGAAAGCCGCCTCGCTGTCTTTTGCCCAGGAGATCGACCGTCCCCGGACGAGGCCGAGCAGCGGATCGACCACCTGAGTGACAAAGGTCTCGGGGTCGATCCCGTATGCCGGGTGCCGGGTGCCGGGTGCCGGGTTGTCGCCGTCGCCGTACCTCGCGCGCAGGATCGCGACAGCCGGTACACCATCTGTCACGACACATACCCGGGCGGTGGATCCGGTCATGGCACCCCGGTCGGAAGCCGCCACCGCACACCGTCCAACCACCGCCGACAACGTGCATGGCCGTCATCGTGAGGGGGCGACGACCGCCCGCTTGGGACGAGAGGACCCGAACCACCGGCACGTCGGCGGCGGCCTACTTCACTTGAAGCGTCGGGGACTGGAAACAGAGCATCGACGAAGGCGACGAAGGCGAAAAGGTCGTCGCGGAGTTGAATTCGTCCGGCAGCTGATGCGGGATCAGGCGACCTGTGCCGCCGTACGGCAGGTGGCCGGCGGCGTTCGGGCGGGCCGGGGCGTCGTGGCTACCGCAGTGTTCCACGCTCGTCCGGATTCTTCTAGGGTGCCGACCATGGATCGGATCACCATCACCACCCTCGCCGAACGACCTGCGCTGTCCGACGTCCTGTGGGACATGCCGGACGGCTGGCCCGAGTTCATGCACCACGACCTGGTGGCCAACGCCTACACCGGGTCGATCGCCGAGGAGTTCCCGGAATACGTGCTGGTGGCCACCGACGCCGACGGCGCGCTCGCCGCGCGTGGGCTCTGCGTCCCGTTCCGGATGGACCACCCCAAGCGCGGCGCACTGCCCGATCGGGGCTGGGACGAGGTCATGGTGTGGGCGTTCGCCGACCGCCGACACGGTGCCGTGCCCGACCTGGTCAGCGCGATCGAGATCGCGGTACGGCCCGATCTGGGCGGGCTCGGGCTCTCCGGGCGAATGCTCGGCGCCATGCGGGCCAACGCCCGCGCACACGGGTTCGCGGAGGTGGTGGCCCCCGTGCGGCCGAGCGCCAAACACCACGAACCGCACGCGTCGATGCCGGAGTACGCCTTCCGGATCCGCGAGGAGGACGGGCTGCCCCACGACCCCTGGCTGCGGGTACACGTCCGCGCCGGCGCCGTGATCGAGAAGGTGGCCTCGGCGTCGACGACCATCTCCGCGACACCGGCGCAGTGGCGTGAGTGGACCGGGCTCCCGTTCGACAAGGCCGGGGACGTGGTGGTACCCGGCGCACTCGCTGCCGTGCGCTGCGACCCGGAGCGCGACAACGCGGTCTACGTCGAACCGAACGTCTGGGTGCGACACCGGCTTTGACCGGATCAGCGGAACGCCGGACCTGCGGTCGGCGGGGGCCGACGCCGACCGAGGACCGCTGTGCCGGCACGTGAAGTCCGCTCGGTCCGGTCGACGGCCGGAGAGGGAGGCGCGGTTGGTGGCAACTGCCGCCGGAGTTCCGGCCGTTCAGCCCAGGTTCACCGCCGGCCATCGCGACCACGTTGCCCGGCGGCGGCACGGAGCGGGTTCTCGAAGCGGACGACGAGCCGACGTGCCGCAGTCCTGGCCGAGTTCGAACCGTCGGTGCGAACGGCGTTGGCGGCGGACCGCCGCGCCCGGTGACCGGAGCGGGGCCGGGATTCGCCAGGGTCCGCACACCCGTGGATGTGTCGTCTGGGCGCTGCGTCGAACCGGTGATGCGGGGTGTCGAGCGACCGGGCGCGGGCGGCAGGGCGGGCCGGCACCGGTCGACGACGGGGCGCCCTCGATCGGCTTCGGGGCCGGTCGAGGGCGCGTGTCGGGCGGGCTCGGGGAGTTGGGGTCAGGAGGGGCTGATCGGTGGGCGACGCGCGTGGAGGGTTGCGCCGGGAAGCCGGCTTCCGTCCTGTGTGGTCGACGGGTCGTGGAAGCAGAAGAGGTCACGCCGGGGCAGTGTTCCGGTGCTCAGGAAGCTGTGTGCTCGGGTGAGCGCGCAGGACGGCGCCTCGGGGTCGTAGGCGCCGTGGTTTCCTCCGTCCACGGTGATCATGCGTGCCCGCTTGCCCAGGGCGGTGCGCATGCCCAGTGCACCCGAATAGGGCGTGGCCGGGTCCCGGGTGGTCTGGAGCAGGAGGATGTTGGTCGCTCCGCGGTCGGTGATCCGTACCGCCGGCTCGACCGGGTCGGGCCAGAACGCGCACGGCCAGATGTTGGTGCCCATGCCGCCCAGGATCGGGAACAGGGCCCGGTTGCGTGTGACTTCGCGCTGGTAGTGGGCGATGTCGCGCGGGGCGCGGCTGTCTCCGCAGGTCACCGCGAGCAGTACGGCTGTGTCGTTGTCCCGTGGGATGCCGGGCGTGGTCGGCCACTCTCCCCACAGGGGAGGCGGCCCGGTCCCGGCGAGGAATCGCCACCACGCGGCGACTTCCGGGAACTGGAGGGTGTGGTACGAGTACGCGTGATAGAGGGCTCGGAACAGGTTGCCGGTGACGGGACCCGCTCCGGGGTGTTGCACCGGGGAGCGATCGAGGCGCTCGACCATGTCGAGGTAGCCCCGGCGTACGGCGGCGGGGGTGGTGCCGAGGCCGAGGGTGTCGTGCCGTTCGGCCGCCCAGGCGGCGAAGTCCCCGAACCGGGTGTCGAACCCGCGGTCCCAGGACGCCCACCGATCGTGCCACGTGACGTTGGGGTCGACGTTGGCGTCGAGGACGATCCGGTCGGTGCGGTCGGGGAAGAGTTCGGCGTACACCGCTCCCAGATAGCTGCCGTAGGAGGCGCTGAGGTAGGAGAGTTTGCGTTCGCCGAGGGCGATTCGGATCCGGTCCATGTCTCGCGCGGTGTTGGCCGTGGTCACGTGCGGCATCAGGGCGCCGCCGTTGGCGAGGCAGTCGCGCGCCAGAGTACGGGCGAAGTCCACGTTGTCCGCGATCGATCCGTCCGGGGCCGGAAACGGGAAGAGACGCTCGTTGGTGATTTGGGTGGTGCGTCCACACGTGATCGGCGTGCTGTAGCCGAGACCGCGCGGATCGAAGCCGATCAGGTCGAAGCGGTCCAGGACCTCCTGCGGATAGAGGTTGACGAACGTGCTCGGCCGGTTCAGGCTCGCCGCGCCGGGCCCGCCCGCGTTGTGCAGCAGGATGCCGCGGCGCAGCCCCGGTTTGGCCGTGGCCAGCCGGGACACCGCGATCTCGATGGTCCGGCCGGCCGGGGCGCGGTAGTCCATCGGTACGCGCAGCGTCGTGCACCGTAGTCGCGGGTCGACGGGGACGCCGGCGGGGTCGGGTGGACAGGTCGTCCAGGTGAGCGTCGGTGGTCGTGAAGGCGTGGCCTCGGCCGGGATCGCGGCGGTCAGCGTGGCCGTGAGCGCGATCACCACCGCTCCGCGGACGGCATTGCCTAATCGTCTCGTCATAGGTCTAGACCATAGGGAAGGGGCGGGTGCCGCGTCACCCCCCGAACCGATGTTGATAGGAGGGCACTTGGCCCACCGGCGGGAACCGCGGATCCGACAACACAGCCAGACACAGCTTGTTCTCCGCCACCCACCCGGCCGCCAACGCGCTGGGTGCGAGGTCGATCGGGAGACTTTGTGCCGGCGAACAGGTTGGTGCCGACCGCCCGTTGGCCGGGTTGTGTCGTCGGGTTGCCGGTGGCTTGGGGCGCGATGCCCAACTCGTGCGTCCGGGAGATCGGCGGATGTGGCCACGCACGACCATCGACGATTTTGCGGTCCCGCGTATCGGACCCGCATGGGCAACCGTTGCTTTCCGCCCGCTGACACCTGAGCTTCGTCGTCGATGCAGCTTCACCCACCGGCGCCCGGCGAAGTATTCGGTTGTCTGAACGCCCGTCACGAACGAGGCCGGGCGAGCGCAGAGTGGCTCGGTGCTCGCTTCGATGCCTCATGCGGCGATTGGCGGCATGATCGAGGCGCGGTCGGGAGTGGGCCCGCACATCGAGTGGCGCGAGACCCGTTGACAGGTACACAACCGGGGCCTAGCGTGCTCCATCACCAGTTAGGAAAGTTTCCTAACTATCGAGGTTCGGCGCCAACTTCCCCCCGGGTGACCGCCCGTTGCCGGAAGTCGCTTGCCGCGAGACCTTCGCAGCGGACCGCCCGGGCGGCACCACGAGCTGCTGAGCCGCCCTGCGCTCAGCCCTCTTCGCTGGAGGACACCGTGAGATGCATCAAATCCCGGCCGTCCAGGGCGTTCGGCGCCCTGGTAGCCGTGGCCACCACCGCCGCGCTCTGCGTGGCCCTGCCCGCTGCCCACTCCGCTTCCCTCCCTCGCGCCGCCACGTACGAGGCCGAGGCCGCCCATGTCGTCAAGGGCAAGGTGGAGTCCAACCACGCCGGCCACACCGGCACCGGCTTCGTGAACTTCGACGTGGTGTCCGACGCGTACGTCGAGTTCACCGTCGAGGCGGAACAGCCGGGAGCCACGAAGCTCGACTTCCGCTACGCCAACGGCACCTCCGCCGACCGGCCGTTGGACATCACGGTCAACGGCACCCAGGCGGCCGGCGACCTCTCCTTCCCCGGCACCGGTGCCTGGACGACCTGGAAGGCGGTCTCCGTCACGACGGCACTGGCGGCGGGGACCAACAAGATCCGCGCCACCACCTCGGGTGTGGACGGCCCCAACCTCGACAGCCTGACCGTCACCCCACAGGGCCCGGCCGACACCGAGAAGCCGACGGCTCCGAGGAACCTGCGCAAGGACCGGGAGCCGACCGCCACCTCCGTGTCCCTCACCTGGGACGCGGCCAGTGACAACGTGAAGGTCACCGGCTACGACGTCTACCAGCACGGCCAGCTCATGAAGCAGGTCGACGGCTCCACGTCGGCCACCACGGTGACCGGCCTGACACCCGAGACCAGCTACGACTGGACCGTCTTCGCGCGCGACGCCGCCCCGAACGTCTCCGACGCCAGCAACGTGGTCACCATCGCCACGCTGCCCGCGCCGCCCGACACCGAGGCGCCGAGTGCCCCGCAGGGGCTTCGCGCCACCGGCAAGACCGCGACGAGCGTCGACCTGGCGTGGACGCCGTCCACCGACAACGTGAAGGTCACGGGGTATGAGATCCACCGCGACGGCGTCGCCGCGGGTACCTCGGAAACCGCGACCACGACCGTCGCGGGCCTGAGGGCCGACACGACGTACAGGTTCAAGGTGCGGGCCTTCGACGCCAAGGGCAACCGGTCGGCGTTCGGCCCGGAGATCAGCGTCACCACCGCCGGTTCCCAGCCTGGCGGCACCCCCGATCCGGGCACCGTGAAGACCCTGGCCGGCGGTGTGGATGTCGCCTGGGGCGTGGCGTTCCTGCCGGACGGCTCCGGGATCTACACCGAGCGGAACACCTTCAACGTCTACCGGTTGACCAAGTCCGGCCAGAAGACACAGCTCGGCAAGGTGCCCAACTCCCAGACCACCGGCGGCGAGGGCGGCCTCATGGGCGTGGAGGTTTCCCCGAACTTCGCCACCGACCACTACGTGTACTTCCTGCACACCTCGTCCGACGGCAACCGCATCGCCCGGATGAAGTTGGAGAACAACGCGCTCAGCGGCTACCAGGTGCTGCTCGACGGCATGGCCAAGAGCCGCTACCACAACGGCGGGCGGCTTCGCTTCGGGCCTGACGGCAAGCTGTACGCGGGCATGGGCGATGCCCAGAACGACTCCCGGGCGCAGGACAAGAACTCCCTCAACGGCAAGATCCTGCGCATCAATCCGGACGGCTCGATCCCTTCTGACAACCCGTTCGGCAATGCCGTCTGGTCCATCGGGCACCGCAACCCGCAGGGCCTGGACTTCGACTCCAAGGGACGCCTCTGGCAGGCGGAGTTCGGCGACAACATCATGGACGAGGTCAACCTGATCCAGAAGGGCGGCAACTACGGTTGGCCCAACTGTCAGGGCACCGAAGGTAGTTGCTCCGGATACATCGCGCCGAAGAAGACCTGGCCGGTGGCGTCCGCCTCGCCGAGCGGCCTGACCGTCATCAATGACCACGTGTTCGTGGCCACGACTCGGGGTCAGCGGGTCTACCGGCTGCGCATCGACTCCAACTCCAACCTGGTCGAGCAGAAGTCGTTCTTCGAGGGGACGTACGACCGGCTGCGCACCGTGGAGGTCGACCCCGACGGGGACATCTGGCTCACCACGTCCACGGACAAGGACGGCACGGCGGGCAACGACCGGATCCTGCTGATCGACGTCGTCTACTCGGGCCGATTCGGTCCAGGGCCCGGCGAGTTCAAGCCGACCGGCACCGCCTTCGCCGACAACGCCGCCATCCCCGACGAATAGACCTGTGCCGGGGACGGTTCGGCGGGCCGGGACACTTCACCATCACCGGCGTGGGGCGCGGGCGACACCGGCGCCAAGAGCCAACGGTTCGCTCTTTCCGGTCCGCGCCGGGTACGCCCGCAGTCGACCGGACTGGCCCGTCCGGCGAGTTGCGTCTCGCGGGTCGGCGGTTTCGGCGCCGGTGGTGGTGCGGGGGTTGAGGCGGCGGGTCTCGTCGATGAGGACCAGGCGACACCGGCCCGCCCGGTTGTGGGCATGGCGGACCGCCGGTGATGTGGGCCTGCGTCATGCGGGCGGGTGCCGACGGGGATGCCGAGGCAGCGGGCGCACTCGGAGGCCGATGCCTTCCCCGTTGCGCCGGGTGGCATGCGGACGCATGCGACGGTCCGACCGCCGGCTCGGTCAAGTAGGTCGGGCGGACACCGGTCGGCCCCGGCCGACTCCGGATCTTCGCGAGGGTATCGTCCGCGGTCGAGTTCGGGGCCAACGAGCCGCGGGCACGTGCGGTCGGGCTCGATCCGCGCAAATGCCGTGGCGGTAGCCGGGGTTGACGGGGTCGGTCGGGTCAGGCGACGGTTACCAGGACACCGGCGTCGGTGATCCTCGCCAGTTCGTCCTTGGGGGCGTCGTGGTCGGTAACGAGGTGGGCGATCGCCGACAGTGGGCAGATCCTCGCCAGCGTCACCTTTCCGATCTTCGAGTTGTCCGCCACCACGACGGTGCGGCTGCTGCGGTCGGTGAAGGCCCGGTCGGTGACGGCTTCGACTTGGTCGTGGGTGGTGCAGCCGTGAGTGGCGCTGATGCCGTCCACGCCCAGGAAGGTCACGTCGGTGTAGTACTCCGCGAGGGGCTTCTCGGCGATGGAGCGTACGAGTTCGTAGCTTTCGTTGCGTGCGGTGCCGCCGATGACGACGAGCGTGACGTCCTGGTGCGGGAGCAGCTCCGCGGCGATGTTGACCGCGTTGGTGACGATGGTGACGGGTCCGCGGTCGGCGAGGAGGCGGGCGATCTCGGTGGTGGTGGAGCCGCCGTTCAGGCCGACCACGGCCTTCGCCGGCACCAGCGCGGCGGCGGCCTGGGCGATCGCCAGTTTCTCCGGTCGGCGGCGCTCGCTGCGGTACCGCATCGGTGTCTCGAGGCCGATGTTGCCCAGGGACGCCCCGCCGTGGGTGCGGCGCAGCAGCTTCGACGCGTCCAGGTGCCGGAGGTCGCGCCGCACCGTGGCTGCCGAGACCGCCAGGATTCCGGCCAACTCCTCGACGCTCACGCTCCCGTGCGCGGAAACGTGTTCAAAGATGCGCGCGTGACGCTCGTTTCTCAGCATGTACGCAGCATATCCGTGCGCATTCGCGCAATCACCCGCATCCGGAATCGTGGCGGGAACGGTGCCCGCAATGCTGTAGGAGGCCGGATCCGGAAGAGTGAACGGCGCGCGTCGCGCGCCATCCGCCCGCCGTCGGCAACGGCAACTCCCGTAAGTACCACGGGCGGAGTTCAAGGCCGAGATCGTCGAACTGCGGCCGAGGGCGGGGCGTCCGGGGGTCCCGAACGGGACGTCGGAGAGGCTGTGCATGAGCCGGTACAGGTGCGGGTTGCGGGAGGCGAACTCCCAGTAGGCGGCGGCGATCGGACCCAGTGCGCTCTGGTGCCGTCTGGAAGTTCGGGGCTTTGGGCTCGGCCCCGGGTGCGCGTGGCGCCTGCCTTCACGCGACTTCCCGCTGTACCGGACGGTTTACCACTACTGGCGCCTTTGGTCGCCGGAGCTGCCGGTCGGGCCCGGCCGCCCGCTCGGCTCGAAGAACCGGCGGCCTGCCACCCGCCGCGACGCCGGACGCGATCTCGCCGCCGGCGAGGCATACGCCCGCCCGGCACCGCCACGGGAGGGGAATCGAACCGCGGTGCGGTGGTCGGCTTTCGTCCCGAACTCGTCGTCGTGGGCACGGCGATGTTGGATGGCGGCATGGTGAAACGCGAGAAGGCGAAGAAGTGGACCGTCCCGGGCGTTCCGAAGGCGATCGTCCTGTTGGCGACGCCGGACGGTTGGCGCACCAGTGTCCTCACCCGGGAAGGCGGAATGATCTGCGGACGCCTGGACATGCCTCGCGACACCGACCCCCAGGACGCGCGGGCCGCGGCAGCGGTGAGGGTGGTGGAACTCGCCCGCGACTTCCACGGCGTCGACGTCGAGGTGACCTGGGATCCGCCCAAGGAGCCCGATTCATGGACTGCCCAGATCACACTGGCCACGGGCAACGAAACTCGGGCATCGGGTTGAAGCAAGAGCCGGAGCGTGACGGGACCGCGAGGTGGACGATGCCGGCGTTTCGACCGCCCGGGCGGTGACGGCCTGCAGTTGGCCGAGTTGGCGACCGGACACGGCATGGCCCGCCGCCTCCGGCGGGGGCGCCTTGCTCCACCTTCCGTCGGCGGGCCGTGACCGGTTCGGCGGCCGGAAGTGGAGCCCGTGGCCGAGTCGTTGGTCTCCACCATCTCGTGCCCTCACTGCCGCCCACAGGCGGGCACGTGGCCGAACGGGCCGACAGCAAGCCGCTTCCCACCCCTTGCCCGGTTCCAGCCGTGCGTCGTACACAGCCCACCCCACGCGCGGCGCCGGGCCGGAAAGCGTGCGCCCGAGGTGCGGCGCCCCGGCGGCGTCACGTCGCCTCGCCGTCGGGCGGTTGTCTCGCGCGTGGGACGATCACTGACGTTTGCGAGTCACACGGGGGGTTCGAAGTGAGTACGAGTCGCGCGAATGAGGGCGGCACGGGCACCGGTTGCGTGCTGTTCGTCGCGTGGCCGCTGATGGCGGCCCGGTGGTTGTTCAGTCCACGCACCGAGCCCGACCGGGAGATAGCCGCCCTTCAGTATGTCCGCGCGATGATCGGGCTGCTCGTGTCGCTGACGGTCTGGTTCCGTGAGGGGCGTTTCGAGCCCGACCTGGACGCCGCCCTGTTGAAGGTCGCGAACGGCCTGTTGTTCGCGGTTCCCATCTGGGTGGTCGTGACGGTGTTTCTCGTTGCCGCGTCGTCGGGCGACCGCATGGGGACCTGTAAACGCCTGGCCGCCGGCTCGGGCCTGCCGCTCGCGGTACTCGGCGTGATCGTCTGGTACTTCCTGTACGCCGGCGACACGATCGGTGGGCTCGGCGGTGGCGGGGGCACTTCGTGGTTCGTCGCCATCCCGCTCTTCGTCGGTGGGCTGCTTCTCCCACTCTGGGGCGTCCTGTTCGCCCTGGGGGCCGCGTTCTTCGCGTACAAGAACATGTTCAACGCCAATGACGGGCATCCGCTGCTGCCCGCCCTGCTCGCGCCGGGGTTCGCGATCGCCTCGACCGGATACGAATTGTCTGCTCCGACCGGCGGCGACCACAGCCCGTTGTCGATCGGCTTGTCCGTGACGGGGTGTCTGGCCGTCATCGGCTGCTCGATCTTCGAATACCGCTTCGTCGCCCGCACACATCGGGTCAACCTCAAGAGCGGTCCGCCCCCGCGTCAACCAGCCTCCGAGCCTGGTCGATTCACGTGGGGCGCCCACCCGGACGATGTTTCACCATGGACTCAGGCGCCGCCTCCGTCCTACCCGCTGCCGCATCCGGTCGACCCGGGGCCCTGGACGCAGGCGCCACCGCCGCCTCCGTTCTATCCGCTGTCTCGTCCAGTCGACCCAGGGCCCTGGACGCAGGCGCCACCGCCTCCGTCGTTTCCACCGCCCCGCCCTCCCCATCAGGAGAGGACCTGACACTTCGTCGGCCTTTTGCGGCCGATGACCCGGGCGCCGTCCCGGCGCCGTCCCGGCGATGTTCGGCTTCGGCGGTGACGGCGGAACCGGAAACCTCCGTGCGGCTTGTCGAGGTGCGGCTGTTGAATGCGGTATGGGCAACGCGTTGTGGAATCGGCTTTCGCGGGAAGTGCAGACCGAAGTGGATCGTCTGATCGCCTCGGGGCGCAGGATCCAGGCGGTTATGTTGATGCGCGAGAGTGCCGGCTCCCCGACGCCGGGTCTCCACGCGTGCGTCGACCTGCAGCAGTGGCGGTTCGAGAAGTTGTAACGGCCGCCGGTCCGAGTCGGATTCCGGCGCCGACCCAGGCCTGAAGGACCGCGACCCGGCCGACCGGCACGTGACCGTCGATCCGGGACGCGGCAACGGAGCGCATCGCCCGCCACCCGCCGGGCCCGCCGGCCGAATCCCCCTCGCGACTGAGGCGAAGCCTGATGCGCAGGCCAATACTGAGTGGATGTCAGATTCGTTCCGCGGCGTTGCCGCACGCCTGCGCACCGGCCGTGGCGACGGCCGTCTTGTGGACGGGCTGGTCGCGGCGGCGGTGGCCGTCCCGGTGTTCGTTCCGTTCGCGACCGCGCCCGACGTGTCGCCGCTCGGCTTCGTGGTCAATCTCGGTACTGTCGTGCCGTTGCTCTGGCGCCGCCGTGCGCCGTTCGCGGTGGTGCTGGTCGTGGCGTTCTTCGCGACGGCCGTCTCGCTGCACGACCGACCCGGGCAGACGTTGCAATACGGCGCGCTGGTGGCCATCTACACCCTGGCCGACCGCGGGGAGCACCCCTGGCAGCGCTGGGGGTTCATCGGCACACTCACCGCCACCACCCCGTTCGGAGCGCTGCTGGTCAAGGACAACGACGCGGGCCAGTTCATGTTCACACTGCTCCTGCCCGTCACGGCGTTCCTCATGGGCATGCTCGCCCGCGCCGCCCGGGAGAGGTCGGACGCGCTGATGGAACGTTCCGTCCAGCTGGAACGCGAACGCGAGGCCGAGGCGGCGCGGGCGGCCGCCGAGGAACGCGCAAGCATCGCCCGCGACATGCACGACATACTCGCGCACGCGGTCAGCATCATGGTCGTCCAGGCGGAGGCCGGTCCCGTGGTGGTCCGCACGGACCC